>JAGLZW010000007.1 GCA_023131225.1 Candidatus Bathyarchaeota archaeon
CTGGCTGAGTGGAAGCAGAAGTAATCGTAGAGCTTCCTTTATCTTGCATACTTTCTCTTCTCCTTTCTCCTTGCTGTTGAGGGAATCGTGTAAAGTGTACTTTTAATCAAGCGTTGCGGCTCTGTTATTATAGGTTTTACTGAAACGTAAGGTGAGGAAACAGGACCGAAAACATCGAAAACAGAACCAATATATCTTAGGTTTTCATCTACAACTTTGTCGCCGATTTTCGGCTGAAGTTTTGCCTTTAGAATTAAATTCCGACTTACACTTACGTGAAGCACACGACCTAAATGCTGCAAATTCCCAGATCCCATCACAAAAGGACAAAAGACTCAAAAACTTCGCCTTATTTAAACCTTGTGCGACCGAAAAACTTAAAAGTACAAAAACATCCCCAAAAAAAGCGGAAAACACCAAATAAGAAGCAAAAAATCGTTATCTAACAAACAAACTATTAGTTTCATCAGCTTTAGACTCAAATTGTAGAAAGCATCTATGAGTTTTGTGAGTTGCCGTCTGTGTAACTCTGATATATCATCGAGTCAAACAAATACCTTTTCATCATCCGGCAAGAAAATAGAAATACAGAAGAGCAAAATAAATGTTGATGTTAAAAGAGGGAAAAATGTGCAAAAGCAGAAGAAGATAATTCTTTGGCCAGTCTATTTCGACTCGTCTAAGACGAGGAAGGAAGGACGAAGGGTGCCAAAGAATATTGCAGTGCCAAACCCAAACTTGGCAGAAATTCAAAAAGCGGCAGAACATTTAGAATTGAAGCCGGAAGTCAAAACGAATGCCACCTACCCAACGATTCATTGGCGAAAAACTGGACGGATAATGGTGCAGAAAAGAGAGACAAAAATGCAAACTTTAATGAAAATGGCTAAGGAAATAGCAGCCATCCGTCAGCAAACAAGAGAATAGGATCTCTTACTTTTTTGGTGCGAACTACAAAGACTCTTTCCCATCAGAAATGCGCGTGTGTAGTAGCCTTTCTTTTCCATAGAAGCCATAGTGTTATCCAAAGCGTGCTGGGTGATAAGAAAAAGCTTGTCCAAGACTATTGTTTTTCTGGAATCAAAATGGCGTTTATTAATCCGTGTTGCCCAGGACGTGAAGTTACACGTGCAAGTCCTAACTTTGTCTCTATTATTGTTCCTTTTGTGATTACACCGCGTCTGTCATAGTCTATGTTAGCTGGGTTTTTCACCACTCGCAGGATCTCTGTTTTTTCTGTTTTTCCTGTTGCTGGAATGGAAATGCTTGCTTGTTTTTCTCTGAAGGCTCGTGTTTTTATGTTACCGCCTCGTCGGCGAACTGTTTTTAGTTTTCTTTCGCTCAGCCTAGTTTCTACTGGGAAAGAACCTCGTTCGAAGCGGCGTTTTTTGCGATGGGCGCGTTTGCGACCGCCTGAAAGTTTCTTTTTGTGTGAATCTCCGTGCCAAACAGACAACGCTAATATCTCCAGTGGAACTTCATGAGACTACCGAAATTTAACATATAAGCTTAGCGCTATTTCTCTTCTTTTCCTTTGGATTCGGGTTCGGCGGATCCAAAAATCTTTTTGAGTTGGCGTTTCATGGCGCGTAGGTCGTGGCTTAGGCCAAAATAGTCTGCGAAAAATTGGGTCGTTCGTATAACTTTTGTTCGACCTACAGGTTCTCGTGTAATTAGCCCAAAGTCCTCTAACTGCTTCAGGTGGCTATACACATGGTGGCCACGGACGTTTAGTACTTGTTTTTGGGGGACTGGCTGTCTATAGGCAATGTATGAAAGTGTTTTTAACGGGCCAACTGTCAGAAGGGGGCGCATAGCCAGTCTTTGCACGCGCGGAGAGTATTCTGGTCTTAGTTGCATGACGAAGCGTTCATCCATCAACTCTAATATTTCCAAACTCATATTTCGATTGTCATATTCTTGTTTAAGGGTGCATGCAAGTTGTTGAACCAGATTTTTTGAACGTGTCCTAACTACAGAGGCTAAAGTTTTCAAGTCTAACGGTCTTCCGGCGACGTACAATGCCGCCTCTATTAATGCTAGGCGCTGTTTCTGCCTGTTTATTTCTGGCGATGTTGTCTCAGGCGATGCTTGCTCCACTTCCTTCAACAACAGCGTCTCCCTTCACAGAGATGTAGATTTCACCAAACTCTTCTTCCTGCCAGAGCCATATTTTTCGCCTTTGAGCTAGAAAGAGAAGAAGAATAAAGGTGCGAATTGCTTCAACCCTATCCATTTTTAATATGAGTTTCTTGAAGTTTAAGAACGGTTTTCCTTTGGAGAGGCAAAGCATGTTGGTATATAGTTTTTCCATCAAGTTTTCGATTTCCATTAGATAATGGTCGATTTCAGGCAGAATATCCGTTGGCAGGGGTAGAATTGGTCCTGGACGGGGCTTCAATGGTAGTAGTTTTTCGCCTTTCAAAACCGAGTCTAAAGCCTCAAGCAATTGTTCAATCGTAGTAGAGGTTAATTCGTACCGTATTGGAAGAAAAATTGGTGGTGGTATGAAGTCTGGTGGGAGTTTAGGTGGAGCAGGTGGTTCCTCAAGTTTTAGCAGAAGCTTTGACTTCATTAAATATATGAAAGCAGAAGAGTCTAAAGCCACGCCCGACGCGCGGAAGTCAACCTCGCCCCGCTTCTGCATTTCATCCAAGAAAGACGTCAGCAGGAAAGATATATTAACGTTCCAAGGCTTCACCTTTTCCAGTTTGTGGATTTCAAAGAGAATGTTCCATGGGGGTTGCAGATAGAAGGGTTTTTTCATAGTCACTAGGATTTGGCCTCCGTGAACATGGTGGAAACCACGTTGGAGACTCCATTGCGTTCGTAAACTCCGTAGATTTTTTGAGCTTTGTTAACCATCTCAGGCTTCAACGTGACTACTATGAATTGAGATTTGTCTGCCTCTTCTGCTAAAAGCTCTCCTAGTTTTGCAACATGCAAGGCATCTAAGTGAGCGTCAACTTCGTCAAGGATGTAAAATGCGGCTGGCGTAAGCTCTTGTATGGCCAATAAAAATGCAACTGCCGAAACCGATCTTTCTCCACCGCTGGCTCCGCTTACGAGTAAGGGTTGTTTGCCTGGAAACTGAACTATCATGTCGATGCCTCCGGAGAACGGGTCTTCAGGGTTCACTAGCTTTAGCTGTGCATTACCCCCATCTGTTACTTTTAAGAAGTATCTCCTCAAGTTTTTATTTATTTTTTCAAAAGCCTCCATGAAGACCGCGCGTTTCTTGCGTTCTACTTCGTTCATGAAGGCTATTATGGATTGCTTTTCGCGTTCCAGCTCGTTCATGCGTAGTGACAGTTCCTTATAGCGGGATATTTGTTCAGCATAATGAGAAAGAGCGAGCTGGTTGACTGCTCCTAGCCGTTCAACTTCAAATTCCATCATTCTAAGAGAAGTTTCAGCTTCTTCAAGCTGCCTAGGAGTTATTGATATTATTTTTTCATAGCCGAATTCTCTTAACTGTCGTCTAAAACCGTCCGCCTGAAGTTGTAATGTTTGATGTGAAAGTTGAAGCTGATTGCGCAAACGGTCTGCACGCTCGTATTCAGCATCTATCTTTTTGAGTTCTTTATCGATGTCGTCTATTTGAGCGGTGAACTTCTTTGCTTCTTCTCTTGCGCTTAGGACAGTGCGAGAAAGTTCTTCTCTAGATTTTTCGAGCTTGAGAAGTTCCTCTTTCAATTGTTCTTTTTCTTGTAGTGCCTCATCAATTTCTTTTTCCACAACTGCGAGCTGTTTTTCTACCTTTTTAAGCTGAACTTTGACGTTTCGGTAGCTTAGCCTTAGAACGTTGTCATATTTTGATTGCAAAGTTGAGAATTCTGTTTTGACACTACCTAAGTTTTGTCTAAGCATAATGAGGTTCTCGGCTAATCTATCCCTTTGGATTTCTAGCTTCTGTATGTGTGTGGGATCAGTTTTGCGTCTTAATTCAGCCAATTTGGTGCGCAGTTTTTGCATGTCTTTTCGAATTGCATGTCGCTGAGCCTTTTGAAGCCCGATTTCCGTTTTTTCTTTTTCCAGCTTTGTTTGAACGCCTTGAATGTAAAAGCCTATTCGTCGGATGTTTCGTTTTGTGACTTTAGTGCTTTTTTTAACTCTAGCTACTTCAGCATCGAGGGTGCCGATGGCTTCAGATAATCCTGTTATCTCGCTTCGAGTTCGCTCTATCTCCTCTTCGAGGAATGAAACGTCTTTTCCTCTTCTTGCTAAGTGTTCTTTAAGGGCTCTCACGGCTTCATCTAGGCTTTTAATAGCGGTTTCGCTGGGAATTATTGCAGAGAAATCGATGGGTTCACGGAAAAAGCCGCTTTCTAACCCTCCCCCAACTTCGTAAACGTCTCCGTTTGTCGTTACACTTCTGTATCCTTTTCGACATACACCCAATGCTGTCTTATCGTTCCTTGCAACGACCGTATCGCCAAAAACGAAATCAACTGCTGGCTCATGTTCTCTTGCACACTTCACAAAGGCCGTTGCCAATCCCTCAACATTCCTTAATTCTCGCGGACTCGCAACTTTCCTTGTCAGCCCCTTTATCGGAATGATTCTAATCCTACCAAGTTTTAGACGTCTCAATGTTTCAGCACACATAAATGCGGCTTCGAAATCACGCACCACTATAGCATCTAGCCAACCTGCTCCAGCCGCTTCTAAAGCTTGTTTGTGGCGCCCTTCAATTTTAATCAAATTTTTAAGACGTCCATAAACGCCTGAGATGACCCCGAGTTCGCCTAATTCTTCAATGTTTCTCAAGGCGTTTTCTTCTGCAGCGACTGCTTCGGCAAGTTCCCGTTGGGTTGCAAACTCGACAACTGCTTCGCGTGCGGTGCCTGCAATTTCTCCTGCTTCATCGATTTCTCGTTCAACTGCCTCTTTCTGTATGATTCTACGTTCAAGCGACTTTTGCAAATTGTTCAGCCGTGTTTTCTGTTCTTTTTGAACTTCTTTCAAGTCGCCAAAAGATTTTTCTAGTTCTTCCAGAGTGACGGCGAACCTTTCCTTTCGAGTTTTTAGGTCGTTTAGTCTGTGGAGCAAAATTCTTTTAGATGTTTGCCCTTGAGCATAGTCAGCCTTCAAGTCAGCGAGTTCTTGGTAAAGTCTGTCAAGTTGCCGTTCGGTTTCCCGGATTTCTTTACTGTTTTCTCCAATATCTCCCCAGAGTTGTGTAGTCTCGCTAGTGAGAATATCATGTTCAGCTTGTTTGGCGTCGAAGTCCTTTAACAGTTGCTCTCGTTTTCTTTTTAGCTGTTGCATTCTTTTGCGATTTTCACTTATCTCCATTCGCATCGAATCAAGCTGTTGGATATTGTTTTCTCTGACTTTCCTTAAACCTTCAAGAGTGGTTGTGCCTGCACTTGTCTTTGTTGAAAGTTCAGTTAGTCTTGATTTCAAATCTCCTATTTTAATTTGAACTTCAAGAACCCGTGTACCGCCTTCCTCCACCATATCCGAGCTGAGCCTTCTCCACTCGCGTTCAATGGAATGGCGGTTATCCCGCATTTTGTCGCGGACTTGGCCTAGGTTTTCAACTATGCGTTGAGCTTCTTCAAGTTTTGAAGAGATATCCGTTCCTTTCTCTTCTATGATTGTGACTTGGTGAGAAAGCTTCATTGCTTCAAATCGTTTTATTTCGTTTTGTATGAAGTTATACCGAAGTAGCCCGTTTCTTTCTCTTTCAAGGTCATCAACTCGTTTCTGCACTTCGTCGATTCTTCCCATGGCAGTTCGAACTGAAATTTCAGCTACTTGCAGTTTTTCTTCTGCTTCTGCTTTCTCAGAATCGTACTGGGCGATGCCCACCATGTCTTCAAGAATCTTCCGGCGGTCTTTTGAAGAAATGTCTGTCATGCGGTTAATTGTGCCTTGTAATATTATGTTGTGGCCAGTAGATGTGATCCCTGCCATGGAAAGCATGTTATTAATGTTTGTTCTCGAAATTCTTCGCCCATTAAGTCGGTAGACGCACTGCCCGTTTCTGAAAACTTCTCTAGATATCGTCACAGTGTTGGTGTCTACAGGTATGCGCCCATCTTTGTTATCAAATTGGAGCACAACCTTAGCCGACTTTGCTTTTCCTAATCCCGCATCTGGTGAACCGTGGAATATTAATTTAGCCAGGTTTTCGGCGCGCATTCTCCTTGCGCTGAGTTCACCTAAGACAAAGAGAATAGCGTCCACGATGTTTGTTTTGCCGCTGCCGTTTGGTCCTGTTACGGCTGTGAAGCCTTTGTCTAAGGTGACAGTTACTGTTTTTGGCCCAAAAGATTTGAAGCCTCTTAATTCGATTTTTTTCACGTAGGGCATCTTTCTGAGGTCGCTCCACGGTTTTCCGGCTTTCGCCAGCCAGTCTATTGGCTTTACAGCTTCTTCTATAGAATTCTTCTATAAATAACTTAATCTAACGTTTAACAGTTTTTTAAACAAAGGCGTCTAACTTTTCCTTGTTCCTCGGCATTCCTTCGCCATTTTTTTGACAAAATCCTTCACATCTTCCTTGCTGCCATACACTAATACGTAACCGTCTTTTTGCATCTTGCAGGAAAGCCCTAATTCGCCAGCCAACTTTTCAACGTTTTCTTTAAGGATGTCGTCGGAAGTTGAAACTCTTATCCAATGCTTACCTTTTGGAAGTCCTGGAATAAACCGTGAAGTCGCCGTTTCAGCTTTTAGGTTTTCTTCTCTTCTAGCTTTTTCCAGCTTCTTAATCCAACGCTCCATGAAGGCTTGGCCAAATCTCTCTTTTGCCATGTTTATGAGATTGGATTCGACAGTCATTAAGTAGTTCTCTATGACAGGAATAGATTCTAAACGTGATGGGTCTGCCTTGTAGATGTTTATCGTGATTTTTGCAGATCGTAGAGAGGTCATGACTTCTGTGGAGATTGTTACCTGTTTTTTTCGAAGTTCGGTTATTAGGTTTTCTAAGGTTTTCCACCATTGTTCATAGCCCATAGATGTTTTCTCCTGCGTTATTTTGTGTGAGTTTCTGATAGAGGTTAAGAGTGATGGTTGTTTAGATAAGTTTTTATTGAAAAGAGGCTGTTTTGTTTCGGAAAGGCTTTATTGTGGCTTGTAAAAAAGACTGGTTGAGCCGGGGTAGCCTAGCCTGGTTTGGGCGCCAGACTCATAATCTGGAGAGCTGAAAAGGGGCCTTGTGAGCCCAAGCCCAGAGGTCGCGAGTTCGAATCCCGCCCCCGGCACTAAAGAATCTGAAAGGAGGTGAGGTGTTGGCGAAAGTCATCGTTATTTACGAATCGAAGTATGGTAATACAAAACTTGTAGCGGAAGAAATCGTTGAAGGAATGAGAGAAGTTGAAGGAATAGAAGTTGCCCTCAGTGAGCTCAAAGAGGTTGACCTCGACAAGATCCTTGATTACCATGCGATTTTGATTGGTTCTCCGAATCATTTCGGTGGACCAACAAGAAGTATCAAGAAGTTTATTGACAGACTTGGCAAACTCACGTTAAAGAAAAGGGTATTTGCCGTTTTTGACACATATATTAAGAGAGATCTTGAAAAAGCGGTGAAGAAAATGGAGAAAAGAATAAAGGAAAAGGTCCCTGAATCTAAACTGCTGGTTCCTGGGTTGTCAATAAAAATTCAAGGAATGAAGGGGCCGATTCTAGAGGAAGATCTTCCTAGATGCAAAGAGTTTGGAAGCAAAATAGCGGCTCAATTGAAGACTTGATAATCGGTGTTAAATCGTATTCCGATAACTCTGTAGCATACAAGGTGAAATGTGCGTGTGTGTTTAATAAAATATTTAAGCTGTTTGTTTGTTGGTTCTGTCGGAGTATACACATGTGCCCCGGTAGCTCAGTGGCTAGAGCAACAGCCTTGTAAGCTGTAGGTCGCGGGTTCAATTCCCGCTCGGGGCTTCGCTATGTTTCTAAGTTAATTAGTATTTCAACGGCTTTCTTTACGAAGTGGGAGCATTTTTTGTCAAATATGTTTAGCTTTCGGGCTTTTTCCAGTTCTTCTGGGTTAGTTAAATCATATCCGATGAGTTCTCGACAATAGGGGCTGCCGCATTCTTTTGCGAATTCATTGTGGAACTTTTGGGCTAGGGTGTATGCTTTTTCTCGTTTTTCTCTGCGTGGTTGGTTGGTTCCGTGTTTTATTCCGATTGCCATTATGGCGCCTGTTAGTGCTCCACATAGTGAGCCGCATCTTCCGATTCCTCCTCCGAAGGCTGTAGCGATTTTTGGTATTAGCTCGCTTTTGAGTTCATAGTATTCTTGCATTGCTAATAGGACACTTTGGGCGCAATTGTAGCCTTGCTTGAAGTATGCCCCTGCTTTTTCAGGGAGGGAAGTGTTTCTTTGTTGCATAACTGTTCTTCTCCTATGGCATTTAGAGATGTTTAAGGGAGTTGTTTATTTGTTTCTTTTCTGGCTAATATGCGTCTTCAGTGCTTTGATTATTTTATTCTGTTGGGTTCTAAATGGCTATGAAAAGGAAAGTTAGAAATCCCTCAAATGGTCATTATTGAGTGTTATGAGAGAGTTTATCTTGTATTCTCGCCGGGGCAAAACCGATGGTAATTTTAAAAGTTTGAGAGAGGCTGGTAGGTTAGACGTTGTTTATCAATGTCTGCTTTTGGGTTTGTTTACTTCGGGCGCAATAAGGCGTAACGTTGTCTTTCATGTTATCTTGGGTGGACCACCTTGTCCTCCGCTTTGCTTAACTGTGGATGGACGCGTTGTTCGGGATGTGAGGACGGATGAGCGGACTTGGGAGGAAATCCTTAGAAAGGTTTTATCTGGTGACTCACATCAGGGAATAACTGTTGAGAAGGAGAGTTTGCAAGGGCTTGTGAGGAAAAAGCGGAACGTATTTGTTCTCGAGGAGAAAGGTGAAGACATTTGGAATGTGGAGTTTGGGGAGGATCCTGTGTTTGTTTTGGGCGATCAGGTGGGGCTGCCGAAGAAAGACGAAAAATATATTTTGCGTTTCGGTAGGAAAATCTCTCTAGGCAAACGACCGTATCTTGCAGCAACCTGCGTCGACGTTATTAACTATCTTGCCGATCTACAAAGCATACTTTAGAATCGAAACAATGTCGGAACGCCTTCTAAAAAGCAGAAGTTCCCAAGCCTTTTCTTCTCTTTGACTTCCATAAAATGGTCGGGGCGCATCGGAATGATCGAATTCGTCTGGGTAGAGGAATAAAAAGGCTGGACGACTCTGAAATTAGTACGAACGGCATTATAGCTCTTGGAGCCTCGGGCGGGCTTTGATCCCGCGGCCGACGGTTTACGAAACCGTTGCTCTACCAGGCTGAGCCACCGAGGCATCTGTGTTAAATGACTGAGCAAAACAGCATTTTAAATATTCGGAAAATCTGTTGGAAAAAGGGGTTATAGTTATTCGATGTTTCTCTCGTAAGTCAAATCCTTCTTAGCTACTTTGAAGCCAACCTTCTCATACAACTTCATCGCCTTCGTCACATTCCAATCGTCCACGCCCAACATCGCCATAGTCATGCCCTTAGCCTTCAGCGTCTCCATGCCCTGCAACATCAATCTAGTTCCAATCCCTCGTATTCTGTCAGGCTTCAACACACCGATATCCATGATCCACCCACTTTTCACATTTCTCTCAACATTGTACTTCTCATCGACACCTACTCCGATATACCCCACGTGTTCCTCACCCAGACTAGCGAAGAACCATTCTTGAACCCTAAAAAATGGATCTTTTCGCAGAAAATAAATCGTCTCTTCAACATCGCCAGGTCTATAGTTAAAGTGTTCCTTGAAGCATTCATTACCAAGCCAATTAAGCATTTTCAAATCCTTGTCCGAATCTTTTCTGACCGCTGTCAGCACCACTTCCTCGTTTTCTCCAATACCTGAAGAAATCTCATCCAAGTCGCTTTTCATTAAGCTAAACTTACGAACCAGTTTAAACCCCAGGTTCTTCCAAAGGCGAATCCTATCTTCCCTGCTATCGGCAGCCCACCCTTGAACAATCATCATCCCCCGACTCTTTAACTCCTTCAGAGCAGTTTCCGCAAGTTTTTCTTCTATGCCTTTACCTCGAAACTCAGGAATAATGCCAAAAGATCTTATGAACCCCTTCTTTTCCCTCCTTTTTTTGTCAACATGGGCATGAATAATCCCAACTGACTGCTCATTCAGCTCTGCAATAAACATCCCTTCAGGATCAAAACTAGGTGCTTTTTCAGCAATCCTAAATTCGTCCACCGTTATTTGCCTCATATCGTCATATTCCTCGTACGCAGCATTCCATATTCTAACCCAATCTCCCTCGTCTCTTCCCTGAACAAACCGCTTAATTTCTAACAACTGCTTCCCTCCAAATTCCCACTGCAAAATCGCAGGCACAAATTTAACCATTTCCATCTCTGCAAAAACGAGAAAATTAAAAACGGTCGATATCTGCTAATATTTAAGCCAACCATAGTAATCCTACTGAGAAGGTTGTTAATTTGAGCGTAGCAGAGAAGCTTGGCGAACGCAAAATAATCGAAACCATCTGGAATAATTTGGACGAAGCTCCAAACATGCCAGTGCCTTTCGGCGACGACGTGTCAGCTGTAGAATACGGAGATGGCAATCTCGCAGTTCTAAAAACAGACATGCTTGTAGATAAAACCGACGTCCCACCCCATATGAGTTATTGGCAGGCAGCCCGCAAAGCAGTCATCATGAACATCAGTGACCTTGCTGCAAAAGGCGTAAAACCTTTAGGACTCCTTGTGTCTTTAGGCATCCCGCGAAACCTAACAAAGAAAGACATTGGGCAGATTGGAAAAGGATTGAATGCAGGCGCAAGAGAATATGGCACTTATGTTTTAGGTGGGGACACAAGCGAAACACATAGTCTTATAATCAGTATTGCAGCTTTCGGGTTAGCGAGAAAAGAAGCTCTCATCTTGCGAAGTGGCGCAAATCCTGAAGATATTGTAGCGACAACAGGCCTGTTCGGTTTAACATCCTCCGGTCTTAAAATATTGAAAGAAAGACTCGCCGCACCACAGAAGATCAAGAAGAAGCTTGTGGACGCTGTTTTAATGCCTTACGCACGGCTCAAAGAAGGCTTGGCTTTAGCGAAAACAGGTGCGACTACAGCGTCTATAGATTCAAGCGACGGATTGGCATGGAGTCTCCACGAAATCAGCAGCGCCAGCAACGTTGGGTTCGTAGTCGACGCCCCACCCATCGCTCAGGAAACGTACCGATTTGCTAAGCTGCATAGCCTTGACCCTATGGAGTTAGGTTTCTATGGCGGCGAAGAATACGAGTTGATTGTCACCATTAAACCAGAACATTGGAGAAGAACTAAAGAGGCGGTTGTGCAACAAGGAGGCACCCTCTTGAAGATCGGAAAAACCACAGCAAAAAAAACATTACTTGTCAAGCACAGGGGCAAGCTGATCAAAATAGAGGCGCGAGGGTACGAACATTTCAAGTATAATAGAAGCGACTAGGTTGACTCAACCTTGTGACGTTGGAAGTCTCCTCTCTAGAGACGAACCAGACAAGCCATTATGAGGGGCACGCATTTTGCAGCTAACTTTGGCAATGATTCTACCAAGTTTTTCGGGCACGTTAGTGGATACGCAGAATGCCCGTTTTGTGAGATTGCTAATCGACCAAGTCGTAAAGAAAAAGCAACTATGTTGGAAGACTCGAGGCATATTTTACAGCCTAGAAACTGTCTCTTAGAGAACGCTTCTTGATATTTCAGGTGGCTTGCTGACTTTTCGTCATTATTTTTTCAATGTTTTCTAGGCGTTTTTCGATAGCGTCCAGTCGGTTCAGAATTTGCTTCAATATGCGTCCTGCATTTTCTGTTGGAAAATTGGGTAAAGGAGTTGGTGAAGGCCATCGCAGATTTTCTTTTCTTTCAGGTCTTTTTGGTAGTGGCGGTGGATGGAGTGCCCCTTCTTTCTTTTTAGACATCGATTTCACATCAAATAATTATGATGCGAGTTTATTAAGAATGTCGCAGTAAACGTGAATTATCCATTCTTTGTCTTTGACATGTTAGACTCTTCGATACGTCGCTTTACGTTTGTAAAAGTGAAAACTATAAAAAGGATTGACGCACTCAACTTTAATCTCACGTCAGGACGCCAAATTTCGGGCGAGAACTCTTCTAAAAATGTGTCCTATCTTTTTTTGCTGTGTTTAACGTGAGGTTTCCTAAGATTTTTCTTCTGTTTATTCTCTATTTCAATCAATTGTGGTTTTTCCAAACCTTGAATGGAAGCACCGGGATAATTTCGTTCAATCTCTCTCCTTAGCCCTTTTGTGTCAACATCGCCATATTTCTTGACACATATTAATGGTCTGCCGTTTTTGTCGTATTTGACGGAGATGGAATAAGCTGAAGCGATTTCTATAGTGTCAGGTTCAGTTAATATGAAGTGTTCAGGTTCGTCCAAGTCCAAAAGGGGTAGATTCTTTCTTTGTTTTCTTTCAGCCATACTTTCAACATCCTCCTTATGAAAAAGGAACCCTTAAATTAAAGTCTTGTTTCTCCCTAATCAAGATTTCTTCTTCATTCTACTGCCTCTTTTCTAATGGGTCATCATCTTCTCTTCATATCGCTTCAAATACTCTGCTGCTTCTCCAATGTCCATGAACGGCTTGTCAACTCTTTCTACATCTTCCACGGTTACTTTATCTCGATCTGCGGTCTTGGCGCTTTGAGCGGCTAGACTTAGTAGCCCCACAGCGTATCGAAGCGAGCTCTTCGACCCAACTTCTGTAAGTTTCCGAATCGCATCGTTTTCCATCTTTATCTTCTCTTCTCCGCATATTATTCGAAGGATTTCTTGAATGCTTTCTTGGTCGTACTGCTGTGTTCCAATTATCACAGCTCGGTCGATGAGATCTATCGGAAATCCGAGTGGACTTTTAACGTCCGTCCCGCGAATGCGTGCTATTCTCCTATTTGTGGCAAGTATTATTATCGGAACAAGTTCGCTTTCCATAGCTCTACCGAAAAAGCTAAACGCTTCCAAATCCAGCAGATGTGAATCGTCAATGAAGAGCACACCAGGGTGAATGAACGCTTTGCCCTTGTCCACCCAATCTTTCACCTGTTGATCAACAGCTACACGAATTTCTGAATCTATTTCCTTCGATTCAGCACCTGCGAAAAACATAGAAAACAAACCGCCTGAACGACTTCTAGCGTTGAGTTCGTCCAAATTTGCAAGAGTTGGTGTGTAGACAAACTCTTTCTCTTTTAAAACCTTGCCAGCTGGTCTTGAAACTTTCTGTCTGGTGTCGACATCGTAAGTTTTACCTTTTGCACTGTCCACGCAATCCTAAACTGGCCACTCGTCCACTCTCTGCATCAATTTGGGCAACATGGCCTTCTGAGATGTTTTGTTGAATCAACTGCTGGGCTATTGAAGCACCTGCTTCGATGGATTTCTCTTCATCTGTCGTTTTCAATGTCAAGCGGACGCTCTCTGGAACTTTCTGATAGGGATTATAAAGGATGCGGCGCAGTTGAAATGGTGATGTTGACAATTTCACCTTCGTACACTTTTCTCATTTCGTGAACTTCAACACCAATGCACTTACATATAGCTTTCATCAAAACTTCAGTTTTCTTGCGTTCGCTACTATAGACTTCGCTACCGCTCACCTGAATAAAAGGAACATTTTTACCAGTTCTTTGGAAATCGCTACAGTGATGGCTGTCTTGCCTGTTCCCGGAGGGCCAGCCAGTATGATTGTTTTGCCGCTTAGTTTACCATCTTTGATCATTCTAACAACTAATCCTGCGGCTTCACGGCCTCTTTTTTGACCAACCATTCCGTCTTTAATTCTTATGGCGTCGCCCTTCTTGTCCAGTCCTAGACCTTTGATGTGGGTATGGGCTCCAATGCGTTCAAAACGAGTTATTTTATCTGCTGGCACTTCTTTTATCGAAGTCAAAATTTGTCACCTTAGAGTGAAATTTGACAAAGGCATCAAAAACAAACTTGTATATAAGTTTTTAATTCTGCGAAAATATAATTTAACCGAGCTAGCAACGTTTTTTAGGCGAATTTTGGTTTTAATGCTTTTGTTTCGCATGCATCTACGCATTCAAGGCAGTATGTGCATTCGGGATGATTGAACTTTTCCCATGGCAAATCAAGAATCGGAACTTTCATGGGACATGCTTCCACGCAGCTGCGGCAACTCTCCTTTGTGCAGTGTACTACATCTCTTTTTAACCCTAGAAAACTGAAACGATTTAGCAAAGCCATCATGGCTCCTACCGGACAGAAGTATCGACACCAACTTCTGGGAGTATAGACTGCTAAAGCCAAAACAATCGCCAATATGAACAAGCGGGTCCAAAACAATGGCGAAAGAGCGCCTATCCCCCCTAAGATGTCTTGGAACGGTGGCTCTGCATGAAATGCTTTAAGCGCTACGGTGGGTAGCGTTGCAAACAACGTGTCATGAGGGCTCAACGCGTTAAAGGGTGCTTGGGCGAAAACTCCCAGAGCATCTTTGTAGCTTCCACCGATTCCCATCACTGAGGTGACTGATACTGTTATGCTAATAAACAAAATTGCTCCAAGAATTATATATTTGAAGTAAATCATGTCTTGATGCGTCCTAGGTGAAATTTCCATATGTTTTCTTTTTATGTAGCCAAGTATGTCTTGGATAAAGCCAAATGGGCAAGCCCAGCCACATAACGTTCTACCCAAGAGCACTGCGACTATAAGAAAGGAGGCAAGAGGAAGCCATGGAAAAGTGGGTTCCCAAAGCATGTACTGCATCGCTGCAAAGGCGTCTCCTACAGTTTTTAGCGGGTTTCCTAAGCTTTGTAGAATTGGCAGGAGAAGCAGTAAGGGTTCGAAGCCGAATAAGACAGCATTGAGAAGTATAAAGAAGGCAAACTGACTGATTATTCTCAAAGTTCGTATGCGAAAAACTTTGCGCTTTATGTTTGTCAAATTCTAGAAGTGCCCCTTGTTTTCATGTTTTTAGAACGTGAGTTTAGGTCACAGATAAAGCTTGCGAAAGAGCCTTCTATCATTACCATGTGCCCGAGGGAAAAATGGAAAGCGTCATATCATAGCTACCAACTTTCTCCGTAGTTTCCAGCTGCAGCCACTATATCAAGAATATCTATGTCTCCGTCGCTGTCTATGTCGCAGTTAGGGTCGTATTGTGGGTCTGGTTTTGATACGCCATAGATGCCGGCCATGCGGACAATGTCGAATATGTCTACGTCTCTGTCTCCATCAATATCGCCAGGCAATGTCACTAAGATCGTGCCATCAACCATTGTGTTGTCAGCTGTGTCGATTTCGCCTGTAACGGTGTCTGCTATGGCGCTTATGGTGTAGTTGCCGTAAACAAAGCCTGTTGTGTCCCACGTGAATGCTAAGGTTTGGTTGTCTCCTGCGTTTAACGTTACTTGTAGTATTCCGATTACGATCGAGTCAGCGTAAACAGTTACGTTGAAGTTCTCTGTGAAATTGCCTTGATTTTCAATCGTAAGGTCTATGCTCATGTTAAATCCTGTTCCAACTATTGTCTTGCAGGGTACAACAGTCAAGACAGCTATATCGCGGCACAAAACTATTTTATTTGACATTGCCACATCTGTTGCCCCATCATTATCAGTGACCGTCAAGGTAACTGTGCAATTACTAATATCAATGTAAGCATGGTCAACTGTCACTCCAGTAGCATTGGCGTCGTCACCAAAATCCCAAAAGTAGAGAGCAATGAAACCATCTGGATCGTAACTGTCTGAGGCATTAAAATGGATAATCTCGCCCGTGAGCACACTCTCAGCTGATTCCGTGAAAATGGCGACTGGAGGTCTATTCAGAACTATTTTAGTTGAAGCAACTGTGTGTATTGCTTCATCGTCATCCGTTACTCTAAGTGTTACTGTGTAGTTGGCGTTGTCAGCATAAGCGTGTTCTATCACGGCTTCTGTAGCGTTGCTGCCATCGCCGAAATTCCAGAGATATGAAACTATAACACCGTCAGGGTCATAGCTTTCAGTCGCGTTGAAAGTGATAAATTCGTTGGTGTAAACAGTTTCAGCAGACTCGGTGAACAAGGCGAGAGGAGGACGGTTTAAAACAGTCTTAGTGGTGAGGGCAGAGTCTGTTGCTTCATCGTCATCAGTAACGGTCAAAGTGACTGTGTAGTTGCCATCGTCAGCGTACGCGTGTTCCGTAATTACTCCGGTAGCGTTTGTTCCGTCACCGAAGTTCCAGAAGTAATAAACAATTGTTCCATCCGGGTCAAAACTCTCGCTCGCATTAAAGGCGATGATTTCCCCGGTGTAGACTGTTTCTGCGGATTCAGTAAAACTTGCCATGGGAGGTTTGTTGATGTATAAGTAAGCCCAAATCGCCTTTTGCTCGTCCACCACGTTCTGCCCTACGAAATTAAGTAAGATTTTGTTTTGATGTGATTGTGGTACTATAACATCGCCGTCAATCAATGTGACCTCTCTGTTCAACCTTATGATTCTTCGTCTCTGCTCCCACGCCGTAGAGTTCCTTATCTTTAGCCAAGCACTCTTGTCTTCCAATGTCCACCAATGTACGCAGACTTTTTCTGAATCTGGGTTCCAACATATCACTGGCCATGAATAAACAGCACTGCTTAGCGATTCGCTTGTTAGGTGAGACGTAACAAACTCGTCTTTAGTCTCCCACGCTTCTGTCGTGTAGTTGCGGAAACTATATTCAACCCTATTGTTCGTTCTGCGATAGACAATGTGGACATGTCCATAACTGTCGGAGACAGTGCTGAAATGGTAATTGCTTGACATTGTGTAATCCGAGGCGTTTTCTAAAGGTCCTAAAGTAGGGTTGTGCCACAATCTTCCCATAGGTGGCTCCTCGTTTCCTGCACTGCAGTAAATTATGTAGATTTTGTTATCCGGCAAGCTTAAAGCAACTCCAGATACTAAATCATTATCTGGATTTTCGTTGATTTGCTTTGGAAACCCACTTGCCGTCTGCCATGTTCCATTGCTATGGTTGTTTTTGACCAAGTTTATTGTCTTTGAATTTGGGTCTGTTCGGTTGCCGAAAACAAGGTATGGGTAACCGTCCGTGTCTGTGACAACCGCGCAAGCATAAAATCTTTGTGATGTACCAGCGTCAACCGCAACTTGTTCTGACGCGCTCCAAGTTATTGCGCCGTTAGAATTTAAGACTCCCTTTCGATAATATATGTTGTCGCTTGTTCTTTCAGAGTTGTATAAGTAGTGTATAGTTCCGTTGAAGCCATGAACGTAAAACTGAAAGCCACTATCACCGACCCTTATGGTTTGCGAAGAGTTCCACGTTTGTCCATCTTCGGTTGATGTGCACTTGATGTTTGTTCCGTCGCTGTAGAACTTCCAGAATCTTCCAGTTACGTTGTCATAGAAATCTTTTCTGCCATAGCTATGTGCTATTGGCGAACCGCTAACGTCCTCTATATATTGCAGTAGGTCAGGACTGAAGTTCTTCACAGGGTAAACAAACAAAACCTCCGCCTGTTCCCAATTGTTGTCTGTGTCGTTCGCCCAAAATCTGTAACCCAAAACAGAAGCCGCGTCGTTTTGCAGTGTTATCGTATGATTACTCCAAGCTTCTATTCCTTCTAAGGCGCCTGTTTGGGCAATCCAGTTTCCGCTTGCGTTATGGTACAAAGCGTAACCGCTCAATCCGTCGGGGTCGGTCCATTTCACAGACAACATTACTTGACCACCTACTTTACCATACGTCGCTGTGCCCGTCTGCAGTGGGACTGGACCGTTATAGATTCTCAAGTATGCTCTACGCACAGCAACAAGATGAAAACCAGCAGAAAGCGATACAATTTTCAGTTTCGCATCGTTGACTTTTGAAATTGTATCTAGTGTGCTGGTTATGTTGATTTTCGTCCACCTGTACTCCAAGGTTAGGTTGAAAGACCCTAAATCTACCTCGGACGCCCCATTATCTAAATGAAACTTAGCTTCTTCAATGGACACTATGTGGCGAGTTTTCCATTCAATCATTAAATACACAGTTTGCAAGGTTGTCAGGCTTGTATCTTGGAATTGGAACCATGAGCAGTTCCCCGTTCCCATGGACGTTATGTAACTGTCTGTGTCATTATGCAAGTAAGGGTTGTCACCGGTGAATACCCAACTCCCATTTTCGGTGTTGTCGAAGTAGTTTACCCAACATTTTTTCTGGGCTCCCTGCTGCTCATCTCTACTCCAAATTCCACAGGTCGCGTACATATTGTCTCTTTCAACCCAAACCGGATCGTGAGTTTTGTCCACAAAGGTGTACGTGTCTCTATCGCGTTGGGTTGGATTCCTTAATGCATTGGTGCTTCCCTCAGCATTGACATAGACAGCTTTAGAAGCCTTAATCGATTGGAAACCAATTGCTAACATGGCATTACAAATCAGCAAAGTCAGTATAAGAGACGAAACTACTCCTTTCACACTTTCTCCCTAAATACAATATGCCTTAAACATTATTATCATTTCTGAAAGAATGTTCTATTTGTTGATGAATGTGGACACTCAGTTCTCGGACGCGGAATACATTATGTGACTGTTTGGTTTTTATTGAAGACGCTGATTTAATCATAACGAGTTTTTCTGTCTCTTTTCTCTAAGAAACACTTTTGTTCCATGCTTCAGTAGCTCATGCATCCTTCCGGGGTCGGGCACAAAACTAGGTAATGTTTCGCTGTCCATTTGCACTAAGGCTATGAAGCGGTTTGGTCTGCTTAGAAAGGTTGCTTTCAAAAATTTTTCTTTGAATGTTATTGCACTCACCAAGTTTAGTGCCTCAGTTTTGTTGTTGGATTTTCTAGTTTTTCTCCATTCTACTATTTTCAGGCAGTAATTCTGTATTATTTCGGAGAGTTTAATACCGTCTTATAGTTTACTCTCTAAATCTGCGAAATATAGAAAGAGGTATTGTTATGGACAAAAGCGACAGGAAAAGATTAGCTATCGTTGTTCAAGGTGGTACTTTAGATAAGCTTTATTGCACTTTTATCTTGGCGTCTACAGCTGTAGCAATGGACATGGAGGCGCATTTGTACTTCACTTTCTGGGGTTTGAACATGCTTGTGAAAGGCGCCATGGAAAAAGCGGGTTTGCCCGCAACGTATAAGCATTTAGAGGAGAAAATGAGGAGGAACTTGGAGAGGATGAAGTATCCTACGCCTTATGAAATGCTCAAACGTTTGAAGAAATCTGGTTTGCTTAAGATATATGCTTGCAGTCCAAGTATGGAAATGTTTGGAGTTAAGAGGGAAGACTTGATTTCTGAAGTAGACGAAATTGCCGGTGCTGCAACTTTTCTTGAAATTGCCGCCGAAGCAGATATAACGCTGTTCATATGACGCAGTACTAGGAAACAATTTTCTTCTCTGCTTTTTATTTGGGCGTGGAGCATTTTAGTTAGAAGCGATATTTTATGTGTATCTGGAGAATAAGATGAAACGCGTTTTGGTAGTTGTTGGTACGCCTGGCGTTGGCAAGTCTTCTGTTTCTAGTCTGTTAGCCTCTCGTCTGGGCGGTGTACACGTTAATTTGAGTGATCTAGTCAGGAAGGAAGGTTTGAGCTGTGGCTTGGATGAGAAACGTGGGACTTTGATTGTTGATCTAAAGGAGCTTTCTAGGCGAGTCAGCGAGATTATTCAGCAATCTGTAGGCTATATTATTATTGATGGTCATTTTGCCATGGATGTAATAGGGGTTGATAATGCTTTCTTGGCTTTTGTTTTAAGACGTAATCCAGACAAGTTACGGGAGGTTTTAAAGGAACGAGGGTTTAAAGAGAGTAAGGTTGCTGAAAACGTTGCAGCTGAAATTTTGGATGTTTGCCTATTTGACGCTGTAATGGCTTATGGCAAAGAAAAAGTTTGTGAAGTTGATGTTTCAGATAAAACGGTTGAGGAGATAGTTGATGAAATAATTTGTGTTGTTGATGGGCGTAGGAAATGTGGCGTTGGCGTTGTAGATTGGCTAACAAAGTTGGAGTTGGAGGGGCGCCTTGACGAGTTCCTAGCTTCGTTTTAGTATTTGTTTAGTTTTTGTCTGGTTAAGAGCGTTACACCTTTTCGGTTTGCGTAGGCTTTTGCGTGGCTGCTGAATTTTTCTGAAATTACTATGGGTTTTTTAACGCCGACGTCTTCTGATGCTTTGTCGAAGTTTATGACTATGTTGACGCCGACTGTGCGTTTCCAGTTGAGTATTTTGACTACGCGTTTTTCGTTCGATTTGGTTATTAGGAGGTTGAATTTGTGAGGTATGCCGGATGCGCCTTCTAGTATGATGGTCTGTTCTATTTTGTAGCCTTTTTTGCGAAAGTATTTTGCCGCGAGTTCGTTGAGGGTGATTGTATTAATGCTCATCTAACCTTGCTCTTTTTATGGTTCTGTGTTAAATACTTATTTGTGTGAAAAAAGTTTTCGCAGGTTTCGTCTATGTATTTGATTGTGGTTTGTTGTAGTTGTGGAAATTTGTTGGTGGCTGATGGTGAGAAGAAGAGTCGGAGATGTCCCTATTGCGGGGTTAGGGTGTGGTTGGTTAAGGCAAGGCGGCTGGGGAGTGCTGAGACGGCCAGAGAGGCATCTGAGTTGGTGCAGTATCTAAAGCGGAGGAAGAGCTGAGCAGATTCTTAATTTGACTGGGTCGTCTATGCATAAGCTTAACAAGTTTCAAATACGAGTGTGGGCTTTCGGCGTGTGCGGTGCTCCTAAGCTCTCTTAGATTTTGTCTGCCCCTAAATATGTTTCTGATAGATGCTGATATGTTTGGTCATTTTTG
Organism: Candidatus Bathyarchaeota archaeon; assembly: GCA_023131225.1. Taxonomy (NCBI): domain Archaea; kingdom Thermoproteati; phylum Candidatus Bathyarchaeota; species Candidatus Bathyarchaeota archaeon. The sequence continues at coordinate 20,813 of JAGLZW010000007.1, forward strand.
AGCATATAGATGTTACATAAATCTTTCGAGTTTAGTCAGCCCGATGATTTCGTCAAATTCTAATCCTAGCGCGTCTAACACCTGGTCAAATGTGGACTGTAGATAGGCAACGTATTTGTCCACATCAACTTCACTATCTGCTGCAAACTGCATCGGCATTACACTACTTAATTCTTTTTTTCCTCTGACAATCATTTCCCTAGGTTTTATCTTTATAAAACTCACACGATCCCCGGCTTTCATCTCAATTCCCTTATCCTTTAAGATCCTCGCCGCCCTCACATGTTGAGGAGTGGTCTTCACATAATGCTCAGGTGCATCTCCAAGCACTACGTGAAACGCCAAATCACCTAAACGGGTCCATTCTCGTCTTCTTAGACGTGAATAACGGTCTAAAACAATTTTCTTAATGTCCTTCTTAGCCGCTTCAAACTCAGCAGAAGACCCGACCTTTCCAAGTCTTCCTTTCATCTCGTCAAAGGCATCCTTAATAAATCGGGGAATATGCTTCTTCTTTCCTGTCAATCCTTTAACATCAACACTGCCATCCTCAAGAACACCTAAATAATTCTTTTTACGAGAACTAAAAACTGCATAGCGATAAACCTTGTCAACGTCCAAGCCCATCTTCAACTCCTTCTCAGACCATCCTGCTAGCTCCCTAATTTGCGCCTTTGAAGGATTCTTTAAAAACACGCTGTCCGTATCGCCATAAAGAACCTCAATGCCTAACTCTCTCGCTTTGTCAACCATCAACGTTATAGAATGCCGCCCAATTGCAGCCGTTGCCTCCGCAACAGGCGGACAGTACAAATCAAAGGACTCCGCTCCAAATACGCCATAGCTCGCATTCAAAATAACTTTCAAAGCTCTTTGAATAACACTGTACCAGTTCCTAACCCCTGCCGACAACGTCTTATCCTTCGCTTTCGGCTTATACCACATCACTCTTAGATCTCTCAAAGAGCCTATGAGCAAGCTCTCCAAAGCCTTTTTCTTGCGACAGACCCAATGTGGAGTATCAGGAACAATGTTATCTTTACATTCTTCATGAGGACAAAGTATCGTTTGATAGCCCAAATTCCAAATCTTAATAATAGAGGGGTATAGGCTTGGAAAATCCATCACTGCTACGTTAAAATGAACCCCAGGTATTGGCTCAACCACAATTGCACCTTTATACTTTTTACCTTTAATGATAGCAGTTGTAGCTGTTTTTCCCTTCAAAGCTAAAATATCTTTTGTATTAGGAATCAGCATGCCTCGCCTACGATGTTCAAAGTGCATGAAGTTTCTAATCCAACGGGACACTCCTTGTCTGCTAACGTCTTCCATAGGCATTTTACTAATTCGTGCAAGCACTAGAATCAACTGCATCGTAAGGTCGTCATCAAAGCTCGTTAACTTAAAAGTGATTTCTGCGTCGCGCAGACAATAACGCGCCAATTCAAAATAGTTTAGATCGGAGAAATGTTTGTCCAACTCAATTTTCGACAAGCCAATTAAAGCCTTGCCTACGTCATTAAGCGTCACGTCGCGATACTTGTTGTTGAAAGCGTAAATTTGGATGGAACGGTTGTAGAAAAATTTGTACAAATCAATGTGGACACCGTTCTTCAGCAAACAGACGCGACGACGCACCTCAATGGGAATTTCATTTCTCGATATACCTAACTTCTCTGCTCTGTGCGCCAAATACGGCAAATCGAAGTCGTCGCCGTTGAAAGTAATGACAAAGGGATAATCCCGCAGAACCTTGAAAATAGCCCGGAGCAAATCCTCTTCACGTTCAAAAAACTCCACTTTCGTGGCGGAAGGCAGTTTTTCCACACCTTCCCTCACGCCTTTTCTTCTCAACAGCAAAACTTGGTCATTGCCGTCTGTGGTCACAAGGGAAGCACAGATAACTTGATATGGCGCTTCTTGAGGGTCAGGTACACGTGTTGCCACTGGTGAAAAAACTTCGATGTCTAAAGCGACACGTCTAAATGATGGCGCGGGATACTCCAGCAGTCGTGCCCACCGTGCAATGTGTTCCCTCTCCTCTGCTGTTTCGCCGCCAAATAGAGCTTTAATTTTTTCCACGGCGCTTTCTGCAGCATCCATCTTTGCAGGCACGAGTTCTCGGTTTTCAACGGTGTAAGGCATGCCTGGCACTAAGTTGCGGTCGTAGATGTAGCATTGATAATACTTAATCGCCGCTTCCCAAACTTTGGCCTCAGGCTGCTCAGGCTCTGCGATTTTCGCGTGTTCTTCGGGGATAATCTCGCGCAAGCATCCTCTCGGTCTACCTCCAATCGCTAGCGGATCTTTCGCCACCACTTTCGTAAGCGTTACAGTTTTGTCGAGAAGTGCATTGAACTTCTCCACTGTATCAAAGTGGTCGAAACCTGGATGAGTCTTTACGCCTTCCAGCTGGTCTAATTCGTAAGGGGATAGGTTTGTGAGAAGGTATGGTTTATGCCCAGTAGTGTCATGCCAAAAGTAGATGTGTTCAGTCTTTGGTTCATACAGTTTGATGCAGCCGATACCTCTTTTTCCGTCATAAGAGGCGGAAACGAAGTATGAGGGTGGAAGCTGCTTAGGGTCCTCTTTTTTCAGAACCGTTTCTGTCGTCGTTTTCTCTTCTTTAGGCGCTGCTGTCTGCCTGGTTGATTCTTCTCGCTTCTCTTCTAAAGCTGTAGGGACGGGTTGTAGAAATTCTTCTAGTCCCTTTTGTTTCGCCATCGTCTCCGGTCTCATTCACTGTATATGCATCTCAAGGTTTTAATAAATCGTCCGTTGCATCAAATTGCGGTGTGTGAAGTTGCTGCGTGATGCTTGGGCATTAGCTGTTGAAGCCTTATGCTGGGTTGAATTAAGAAGGTCAAGTGAAAGACTCGCACTAACCAAGGCGTCAAAACAGCTAGGTGTTCAAGATCAAAGCGCAGTAGGTTTAGCGCACAAACTGGTGCTAGAAACTGTTAGAAGACAAAACTTTATCGATCAAATGATCAACACCCTCTTAAAACCAAACTCTATTAACGATTTTCCTCCTGGCGTCCGTGCCTTTTTGCGTCTCTACGCATACGAAATAAAGATTAAAGGAAGTGACAGTTACGAAAAAGCAGTAAACATAGCTAAGGTCGGTCGTTCTATTCTAGGGTGGCGAAGGCTAAAGAGCGCTGAGGAAGTTTTGGGCCCCTTGCTTAGTTTGGAGCCAAAAGAGGTTTTGAAATGCTTAAACGATGCGGAAAAAGTGTCTCTGCAAATGTTTCAGCCGTATTGGTTTGTGAAATACTGCTTTAAATTGTTTGGTCGCCACGAAGCATTGCAATATTTCGAGAGCACAATTTTGAGCACGCCCGTCTACATTCGTATCAACACTCTAAAGATGCCAGACGAAGAAGAGTTGCTGAAAAAAATAGGCGCCGAAGGAATAACTCTAGAAAAAGCGCAAGGATTGCTACACACGTATAAGGTTGTTAAGAAGAAAAAGCCTCTCGTGAGAACCGACAGCTTTAGCAACGGTCTATTCTATATTCAAGACAAAGCAAGTTGCCTAGCTGCAGAGGTGGCTGCCCCCGAAGCTGGCATGACCTTGTTGGATGTCTGTGCAGCACCTGGCGCAAAAACCACATATCTAGCTCAGTTAATGGAAAATCAAGGCATAATTTACTCAGTAGATTATTCCAAGCGGAGAATGAAAGTTTGGGAACGTGGAATCAAGAGAATGGGTGTAAAAAATGCCCAGCCCGCTGTTTGGGATGCGTGTAATCCCTTGCCTATCCACGATGTTAAGGCTGACCTTGTTGTTTTGGATCCGCCTTGTACCAGCACTGGAGCGTTCAGTCGGACACCCTCGGCTAAGTGGCGGCTTTCTAAACGGTCAATAAAGAATATGGCGGCGATTCAGTGGAAAATGCTAAACAATTGCGCTAATCTCGTGAAGGAAGGCGGTAGCCTAGTCTACTCAACGTGCAGTATAACTGTTGAAGAAAACGAGATTTTGATTGAGCGATTTCTAAAGTTGAACCCCGAGTTCGCATTAGCAGAAACCAAACCTCGAATAGGAGAACCAGGACTTCGAGGTCAAACCAGTAGCCAACGCCTGTATCCACACATTCATGAATGTAATGGTTTTTTCATCGCAAAGCTTGCAAAATACGGTTAGCGTTTCCGTGTTCTTTCAGTTTGGCAGAGGGCTTCTAAAAGTATTTTTGCGGCTTGAATTGCTGTAACCGCATTATCGTAAGGCGGTGTCACTTCTACCAAATCTATACCAACTGTGCGGGTGTCGCAGAAGCTGCAAATGAGGTCTAAGAGAGCGTGGATAGATAGTCCATCTGGCTCTGGGTTTTGCACTGCTGGTGCAAAGGCTGGGTCAAGCACGTCCATGTCTATTGTCAAATAGGTTCTTTTACAGTTTTCCACAGCTTTTTTGATGGCTTTGACCGTTGTTTCCAACCCGTTTTCCAGTATCTGTTTCGTTGTAAAGTATTGTATTCCAGCTTCCCTTGCGTAGGTTAATTCTTCTTTGCAGACAGCTCTCGTGCCCACTTCTACAATTTTTTCGGGTTTTACTTGCTCGTTGAGCCTTCGCATAAAGGTTGTGTGACTTGTGGTCAAGTCCATATACTTGTCGCGAAGGTCTAAATGAGCATCAAAACTTATCACCGCCGTGCTCCTGCCGGTCACGCCGTGCATTGCACCTAAGGTGAGGGTGTGCTCTCCACCGATAAGCAAAGGTGTTTTCTTGGATTCTACCAAATCTCTTACTGTGTCTTCAAGGCGTTTTAAGGTTATTTCCACGTTGTTGCTGATGTGGAGGTCGCCCAAGTCGTGAATCCTCAAGTCTTCTGCGTCAAGGTTTGAGCGGAAGCTGAAGGTTTCAAGATTTAGTGATGCTTCTCGTATGGCGAGAGGTGCGAACCTTGCGCCTGTTCTGTAAGTGCTGGTTACGTCAAATGGGACACCGATGACGATGTAATCGGCTTGCTCAAATGGTGTTTGGCATCCGCTGAAGATGGGAGAGTGTGAAACGTAAAGTTCGAAGTTGCTCATGTTCTCATCTACTATTCCTATCGAGTCTACTAATCCTAAATGTTTTTGCTGGGTTAACGGGAGAAATCATGTGTTAGTTTTCATTTTGGATAAGATTTCTTGTGTTTATGTGTGGTGTTATAAGCAAAAATGCGTGCATGCTTTAGGGCTGAATTGAAATGTTTAGATGTTTCTTTCTCAACTTCCCTTGCGCTTAAGTCAAGTTTCGCCAGATGAATCATCTCATACAGTAAACCGTAAGAAGGTAGGTTGTGTCCTCGTTTGTGTTTGTTGACCAAATATATGATTGCCTCACCTGTTGGCAATCTTCCACAGCAACCCCCCAACTCCTCTTCTTCTTGAAGCTTCCCAAGGGTACGTTCCATCTCAACTATCGAGTCGTAAATTGGAGTTCCAGGAAGCACATAACGTAATTCGCCAAAGCTAAAACTTCCAAAACGTTTCTCTACATAGTCTTTAAAACCTTGAATTAGCGGTATCTGGCTTTTGGGAGGTTTCACATAAGATCTAGGCTCTGCCATAACTTGAAATAGGTAAAACTGACTATTCAATTTTATGAGCGTGCAAGCTATCTGATAAAAAATTGTAGTCGCTAAAAGTATTATTCTAATGGGTTTAATCCGTGTAATGTGCTTGAATAATGTTGTGTGCGCAGAGATAGGTTTATTCTTACACATGTTAGAGTTGTCTCGGGTAAAATCTTTTTTCCTCTCTTGAGAGGTGTTTGTTAATGTTTTCTTGAGGTTTAAAAGCGGCTTAGCATCATACTGTTATTCATGAGCGAAGTCACATCGTTGAAGCCTGAAGAAGATGCATTTGGTCAGAAACTGTGGGCTGCTTTCAAGGGAGACCAAGTGTTCGAAATAGTAGAGAGAGATGATAGATATATCGATGCAATGAGTTTGAAAGGCTATTTTTCTAATTTCAAAGGCTGGCACTCAATCGAGCAAAAGGCAATGGATCATGTTAAAGGAAGAGTTCTGGACATAGGTTGCGGAGCCGGTAGGCATTCGCTTTATTTGCAGAAGAGGGGTTTTGATGTGCTTGGAATCGATATTTCACCTCTTGCTGTCAAGACCTGCAGGGAAAGGGGATTGGGGCAAGTTGAAATCATGTCAATTGAAGAGGCGAGCTTCCCGATTAATTCGTTTGACACGATTATAATGATGGGAAACAACTTCGGGCTATTTGGCAGCTTAAGGAAGGCAAGAAGGCTCCTTAGGAGATTCCATAAGATGACTTCAAAAAGCGCAGTCATTATAGCTGCAACTCGTGATCCTTACAAAACTGAAATCCCTGCGCACTTGGAATATCACAAATCCAACAGAGCAAAGGGAAGAATGGCGGGACAAGTGAGAATTAGATCAAGATTCCGGAAATATGTTGGACGATGGTTTGATTATTTAATGGTATCTAAAGAAGAGATGAGAGAAATACTCAAGGGAACAGGGTGGAAAGTCAGGCAGTTCATAGATTCTGAGAACGCAAATTACATAGCTATCATTGGAAAAGAAGGGTAACGTTCACCTAACTTTGCACGCGTGCACAATGAGGAAATAGATTTATTACTTAATTGTGTATAGCGATAGTCTAAAAGAAGGCTTCAGTATGGGTTTGCGGTCGAGATTAGAAATAGAGTACAAAGGCCTGTTCTTTTCCGCCCTTTTCTACTTGGCAGCATGTGTTGCAAACTTTATTATCCTAGGAGTATATGGCTTGGGCCTTTTTCACGTAGCTTTTATGGCGGTTCTAAGCTTGATTGCTGCCTTTGGACTGTATCGACTGCAACGCTGGTCTTTATGGCTCGTTGTCAGCCTGTTCTTCATCGCCACAACTCATATCGCCTTCATGCTTAACATTTCAATTGTAAACTACACAGCAAACGCAGATTTGAGCAATCTATTGGCTATTATAGCGTGGACAACATATTTGATACTCACTTGGATAGCAACAATATATGTTGCTGCAAAAAGGAAGAATCTAAAATAGAAAGGTTTCAATTCTCCAAAGTTTTGAACAGGAAAACTTTGACTTCTTTTCCAGCCTCCACAAATTGTTGAGTTTCCTTTAATTCCACATACCCATCTGCCTTTGCCAACGTTGTAATAGCGCCTGACTGCCCGGTTGGAACTGGAGAAGCTAACCATCGACCAGCATCGTCACGCGAAAGAGTGACAGTGATGAAAGTTCGCCGCCCTCGTGCTGAAAACAGTTTTTCTCTGATAACTGCCTTTATGGTGGTATGTGGTTTCATCTTCTTTCCAGCAATCTTGAATAGTATTGGTCGCACAAGCAGATGAAACATCAGAAGCGAAGATGTAGGATGACCTGGAAGCGAAAAAATGGGCTTGTTACCGACAATCGCGACTGCAAGAGGCTTTCCTGGCTTAGTGGCTACGCCGTGAACCACTAACCCGGGGTTCCCGAAGTCATCTATAATTTTTGGAACAATGTCTTTTGGCCCAACAGAAACTCCTCCCGAGGTTATAACGATGTCCGCTGCGTTCATCGCCTTCCTTAGCGTCGCTTTCAGCAATTCTTCATCGTCTTTAACAACTCCAAAGCCAATTGGCTCCCCACCACTTTCTGAGATTGCTGCAGTTAACGTATAGGTATTTATGTCGTAGATTTTTCCAGGTAGCAAAGGCTTTCCAGGATCAACTATTTCCGCTCCTGTGGAAATAATCGCAACTTTAGGTTGCTTAAACACCTTTACGCGTGTAAACCCTAATGCCGCTAGTACTCCTAACTCGCGAGAGGACAGGACATTCCTACACTTTAGTACGGTCTCATTTCTGTGGATGTCAGAACCTATCCCCATTATGTTTTCGCCCTTCGCTGCCGGTTTGAAGACGAATATTTTTCCGTTTTTTTCTGTGGTGTTTTCCACCATGACAATTGCATCGGAATTAGCAGGTAATGGTGCACCAGTCATAATTTCTAAAGTGCTGCCTTTTTCCACAGTTAAGCTCGAGATTTCGCCTACGGTGACGCTTCCTTTCAATGTCAACACTGCTGGTTTTTCCTCATTAGCGTTGAATGTGTCTTCAGCTTTGACTGCGTATCCGTCTACTGTTGAGCGGTGAAATGGCGGAACGTCGATAGGCGAAGTAATATCTTCAGCTAATACACGTCTAACAGCTTTCAATAGAGGAATCTCTTCGATTCCAATAGGCTTTGGACAAAGCGCTTCTTGGATTCTTTTCTTTGCTTCGTCTAGGCTAATTAGTTTCTTAAACATTTTTTACTTCCTCTTTTATGGTATCAAAAAGATGGACAGTGACTATTTCATTTTCTCTCAAGCCTTCTCTATCTTCAGGGATAACAACGTAACCATTTGCTTTTGTCATCGTTGTTATGATACTTGAGCCTTTAACACGAATCGGCTCGGCTAGAAACTCACCGTCCTTTTCTACTACTTTCACTCTTAGAAAAACACGTCGACCTAAAACTCCCGCGACTCTCCGCGTCAGTTTAGCTTTTAACTTCACTCTTGTGTCATTCCTTATTCCTAGTAGTTTTTGTATAAGTGGACGAGCAAAAACTTCAAATCCTACTACTGCAGCCACAGGATTTCCCGATAAGATTATTACTGGCTTTCCATGTACAACAGCAAGTGCAGTAGGCATGCTTGGGCGCATGGCTATCCCGTGGGCAACGACGCTGTGACGTTCTATTTGTTCAATTACTTTTGGCACAACATCATGAATGCCAACGCTTGTTCCGCCGGTTGTAATTACAATATCTGCCTTCGCTAAGCCCTCACAAATTTTCTCTTTAATCTCGTTCTCGTTGTCGGTTGCGATGCCGAGGCTAAAGGCCTCTGCTCCTAGTTCAGTACACATCCCTGATAAGATTATGCTGTTAACCTCAATAATTTGGTTCGGCTCCAACTTGTCTCCCAATGCGACAAGTTCGTTGCCCGTTGGCAGTATTGCGGCCCTCGGCTTTCTCACAACTTCAATTCCCTGTGTCCCTGACGCGGCTAGCAAGCCCAGATGATGTGGTTTTAGCTCTACTCCGTCCTCTACCGCAGGGTCGCCTTTTTTCAGGTCTTCGCCTTTCTTGGAAACATTCGCGCCGGGCGTCAAAGAAATGAGAACTTCAATTTTTCCATCTGCCTTTCTTGTGTGTTCTAGCATTACAACTGTGTCGGCGCCTTTCGGAAGGAAGGTCCCTGTCCATATTTCACTTGCTTCTCCCTTTTCTACAGTTTCCTTTTTGACGAGATGGAGAGTTTTTGGTTGAAATTGTGAAGCTTCAAAAGTGTCCTTTGCTTTTAGTGCGTATCCATCCATTGCTGAGCGGTCAAAAGGGGGCAAGTTTCTCTCTGCGATGATGCTTTTAGCGGTGACTCGTCCCATTGCTTGTTCTATGGGAATGAGGAGGGTGTCTAGTCTTTTTGGTTGAAGCACCTTAAAGAATTCGTTCAATGCTTTTTTGACAGGTGTGAGTTCTTGAAAACCTTTAAGCTGTGCCAATTAGGCGCACCACTTCATTGCAAGAGGGCATTATAGAAAAACTTATCGTAGTACAATGAGGGATTGCAGTTTTTGGTGGAAGATGTCGCGCATTTTTTTGGCGTCTTCGTCGAGAAGTGGGGTTTCACAGATAATTACTGGTTTTATGTCAAGGTTTGCTATGACTTCTGCTAGTAGCCTAAATTTTGGTCCATACCCCGGCGTGTCCAAGGGATGGTGGCGTCTTTCTCCTCGGAAAGTATATTCAACTTGTGAAAAGTGGCAGTGAAGATTTTTTGCTACTTCGGTGCCGAGGCGATTTTCGATTTTTTCGATTACTTGTTGGAAATCGTTAGTGGTTCGAAGGTTACCCCTTTGCCTTGCATGGAGGTGTGCCCAGTCAATAACGGGTTGGGTTTGTTCTACATTTTCGCATAAGGTTATAATTTCTTCGAGGCTTCCAAGCTGAGCGAGTTTCCCTGAGGTTTCAGGTCCGAGGTTTGCTTTTATGTTCATTGACTGCATGACTTGTGTGATTTCTCTGAGTGCTTTTATGCAGTTTTGCAAGTCTTTTTTGTGAGATTGCTTTTGACTGTAGTAGCCTGGGTGAAAGACGATTGTGTGGGCTTTCATCCATTGAGCGGCGGTGGCACAAGCGATTAGGCGTTTTTTGCTTGCTTCGAGTGTTTCTTTGTTGCTGAGGAGGTTTATGTAGTAGGAGCCGTGGATTGTCAGCCAGATGTCGTGTTTTTCAGCGTTTTTTCCTAGTTTTTCGGCTTCTTCTTGTTTTATCTGGGTTTTTCTTCCCCATCGTACGGCTTCGTATTCTAGAGCATCCAATTCTTCTTCTCGGAGAAAACGAGGGAGTTCGCTGATTGGTGTTTTTAGTTCTTTAAACCAATATGGGATTCCTGCAGTGCCGAATCTTGGTCTGTCTGGCATGTTTGTTTACCGTCTGTAGCGGCGGATCTTGATGTATTGACTGTATAGGAGTGTTATGATGGCAACAGTCCACGCGGCAGTGTTCTGGATTATGAGGTATTTTTCAGTTGAGTTGAGGGAGACAAGGCCGTTTGTTATGGTTGAAGCTGTCCCTTCGAGAGTGTTGTGGAATGCAGGAGCGGCAGCGATTAGCGCGTTCTGTATCGTCGTTGTTATAGCACCTATAGGCGGAATTGTGTTCACAATGGTTTCGGAGGCTTTTATGGTTGAGGTGACGAAGCTAAGGAAAGCGGCGTTCCATTGATAGAAGTTGGCGGTAGCGGTTGGGATGAATTTTGGGTAAGCTGCAATGGTGACGAGGAGGATTATGATGATGAAAGTGGCTGTGATGGTTATGGCGCTTTTTATAATCGCTCTTGCTAGGATTACCCTGCGTTCAATATAGGCGATGGTTGGGGTTTTTAGAATTTTGTTCTTAATTTTTCTCGTTGCTCTTCGAAGTTTTTTGTAGAATTTTCGTAAGGGTTTCAGGCGGGTCGGCTTTTTGCGGATTTCTGGTCTGTGTGGTTTTTTAAGGGTTTGAGTCTTTGCTGGTACGGTAGCGGTGTGGATTGTGAGGTGAGTGAAGCTCGCAGTCAGAGAGATTATGACTGCTGAGGGGAAGAAGTGATATAGAAAACTTAAAGTGATGTTGAAGATTGGCAGGGTGACCGCAGTTGAATCTTCAGTGCCCATGGGGATGGTGAGTGCGATGATGATGTATTGTATTAAGATGGCGATTATGATGAAAAGGAGGATGGCTAGGAGATTTCTAGGGGTGGTCCAGTTGAATATGAGGCGTTTTCTGGGTTGGGTGACCATTTGCTTTATCACTTGCAATGGGTAAATTTGTTTGTAGTAAGGTGGGGCTAAATATCAACTTTGCCATTTTCTAATTTGTCTAAGTATCCTCCAAAACTCTCTACACTACTTTCTGAGCGCGCAAGTTCTAAGGGTTGTATTTTTCTCCATAGCTTTCAGCTATCTTCGCAAGATCAAATATGTCAGTGAGCCGCGCGCATCGTATTGCGATATAACTCTTGTGGCTCTACCACAATAAGATCTCCCTAATGGAACATGTCTATGTTGTTCAAGAAGGAAAACTTGTTAAAGTTAAAGAATGATATTGCCAGCAGCCATGGTGTATGGAAAAGAGGAGCAAAGTCTAGGTAACATCAGTTTGCTGATCTGATGTATGGGTTTTCTTCAGTCCAATTTCTGTCATCTCGAAGAAGTTTCAATTTCGGAATAAACGCTTTGGGATAGAATACCGCTTTTTCTAGCTCTTCAAGAGTCATAAACAGTAATTCGATGTTTTCAGCCTCTGGAGTTGGCTTGAATTTGCCTCCTATTATGGTTGCTAAGAAAAACATTTCGATGGAGTGATAGGGAAATTGATATAAGAAGTCACGAACCCAGAGAAGACGATCAACTTTCGCGTTTAATCCAGTTTCTTCCTTTATCTCGCGGATTAGGCAGTCTTCTATCTTTTCCTTAAATTTGACGCCTCCACCTGGTAGTCTGTAGAAATCAGGTTTGGAACTTGAATGATGCTGAACAAGCACCTTACCATTTTCATCGAAAATAACGGCTCTAGTGCGAACCATGATGCGCTGGTTTCCCATTTCAATCAACTCTTACAAGATAAATCGGGATAAATAGGATTTTCGATTATTTATAATGGCAACCCTTCTGTCAATCATTGTGCACTGAAGAAATAGCAAAAGCTCACAAGGCACTAGACTTGGCTTGCTTTTAAATTGGAGTTTCTTCCACAAGTCATAAAAATTCCATGTACACTGTAATTGTGATGAGCTTGATTAAGGTAATCTTGGTTCCTGAGATTAAGCTATCTAATCAACAGAAACAAGGTATCGAAGAATTGGAAAGATTGTGTTTTAGTGATGTTGATCCCAAAGAAGGTGAGGAATGTTTCTGTGCTGAGAGTTTTGCCAGAATCCTGGCATATAACAATAATGAGCTTGTTGGTCATTTGATACTACACAAACGAGATATGAAGTTTGATGGAAGAAAGGTAGTTCTTGGTGGAGTAGTGGGAGCTTGTGTTACAGAACATATGAGAGGAAGAGGCATTGCTACCAAGATGATGAAGAAAGGGTTGGAGGTTCTAAGAAAACAGAAGTGTGATGTTGCCTGTCTCAATGCTGATCCAGTGAAACGCAAGACTGCTTATAGGTTGTACCAGAGGCTAGGGTTCAAATTAATGAAAAGGAAGATATCCTTTGAAGACATACATGGTAACATAAGATATGACACTGGAACCATGTTCATCCTTCTACGTTCCAAAGAAATCTTCAATCACATAATGAACAGTAACAAGACATTCCACTATGGAAAGGGCTATTGGTGACACTCTCTATCTTGTATGATAGCAACTCTTCTAGCATCCTTGGTGTACAGAAGAAAAAGAGCAAAGTCTGACAAGGTTTAGCTGGAAAAATACTTGGCGTTAGAACCAGTTTCTTCCACAAACCATAAGAACCGAAGAAGATACCATTAGCTAAATCCCAGTCCTCAAGGAGAATGCTATGAGAATCCTGTTCATTGAACCTCCAAGAGAGTTTTGGTTTGTAATGGGGGAGTATCTTCCACCACCATTTGGAATTATCCAGCTTGCTGCTTATCTTGAAAGAGAGGTTAAGGATGCTGAGATAAAGGTGTTAGACTGCACTGCTCAGCAAATGTTTTGGAGTGATATGGAAAAAGAGATCGAATCGTTCAATCCTGACATTGTGGCTGCCAGTGCGTTTGCAACTTGCAACGTATATTTGGTTTTAAGAACCCTTGAAATAGCTAAGAAAGTGAACCTTGAGGTTCTTACAGTAGTGGGTGGTCAATACTTTAGTGTAACAGCTCAAGAAAGTTTGGAAAAGTATCCTGAGCTTGATGTTATTGTCCGAGGAGAAGGCGAAGAGACTCTGACGGAACTGGTGAAAAACTCAACTAGGAAATCACAGTTCCCCAAGATTAAGGGAATCTCCTTCAGATTAAATGCGGAAATCATCCACAATAAGCCTAGACCATTAATTAAAGATTTGAATAAGCTGCCCTACCCTGGTTATCATTTTGTCAAGGATCTTGTCCACAAATACCATTTCGCTGCAATGGCTGGCTACAGCGCTCCCTATGCACTTGTTGAGGGTGCAAGAGGATGTTCTCACAAATGTACTTTCTGTACTCAATGGAGACATTGGGGTGGAGTCTGGAGACTAAAGAAGCCTGAAAGGATTGCTGATGAAATAGAATTCTGCTATAACAATTATGGTAGTAGATTCATTTGGCTGACAGATGATGATTTCGGTCCAGGCAGCAGGGCAGCCAATCTCGCTGACGAGCTTCTGAAGCGTGAGATTGGAGATGATCTGATGCTGTTCCTTCAGTGGAGATGTGATGATGTCATCAAGAATGAAGAAGTGTTATCTAAGTTGAGAAATGCAGGTCTCCATTGGGTTATGATGGGCGTGGAGAGCCCTAAAGATTCTACTCTGAAGAATTTTAGGAAAGGAATAAAGGCAGAACAAGCAACCAAGGCTGTGAGGTTGTTGAAGGAGAACGGGATTTTTTCACATGCTATGTTTGTTATTGGTGATCGTAAGGACACCGCAGAATCAATAGCATATCTGAGAGAATTTGCCAACGAGTTGGATCCAGACTTTGCAATCTTCACTGCCTTAACACCCTTTCCTGGAACCGAGATCTATGAAGAAGCGAAAAGAAATGGCTGGATTGAGGATTTCAACTTGTCTCATTATGATATGGCTCATGCAATTATGTCCACAGAAACCTTGTCAACGATGGAAGTTCAAGAAGAACTCTACAACTGCTACAAAGGCTTCTACGGATCATGGAAACGAAGGCTTGGAGGATTATTCGCAAGCAACAAACTGAAGAGAAGATTGTACAGACATATGATGGGCCAAGGTGTAATAAGACAATTTAGAAACCTTATCCAAGTCCCAATCTAGCAGCCACAGTCTACAAAAGAAAAAGAGCAAAGTACACAAGAAAGTTTTCTTGGCAGATTTAGGGGTTGTATTCTTCTCCGTAGCTCATGCACATTGTTGCTACATCGTGAATGTCTATAACGCTATATGGTTCCGCTATGTCACAGTTGGGGTTCCAGTGGGGATCTGAGGGTGTGGAAGTATAAGCCGCACACAATAATATAACATCGTAAATGTCCACCTTCAAATCTTGATTAACATCAGCTAGATTCCATGTGAGATGAAATTCTAATGTGTCAGCAACAACCACTTCAGCTATGTCTACAGAAGCCATTACTCTCCAAGTTCCAAGAATGTCCTTTGTACTTTCAAGAGAAGGCAAACGGAAACTTACGGTTGAAATTCCAGATATATTTGTTCTTCCAAGAAGAATGAAGAAATCTTGCTGTGGATCAAATATTTGAAATGTAACTTCTTTGTTCTGTTCTGGCCATTCATAATATGTTACATTTGCATAGAGAATTATTTCATGTTCTGGACAAAAAGGTGGTGATGGGGCAGAGTGTCCTGTTCCTCCTTTTTGGGTAAATACATCAATTTTGCCCCCCTCAACAGCTTGACAGAGATCTATGTGTTTTGTTCTAGGAATAGTCGACTTCATGTTCATGCTTAAAGATAAGAGAAGCGTGATCAATGCGAGATATGCGAGAACAGATGTGTTCACTACTCCTTCCCCTAATCCCAGTAGTTTTGAGTAATGCTCTGTTGCCTTAAGAGATTTGTGCAAACATTCTTGTGGAAACTAACAACATGTCAACTCTATATTTCACAAAGACAAGATTCCAGATTTCCATCATCCATAATCATTCCACTGTTCATATTAGTAACACTATTTGCAGCTCTTGGGTACAGAAAAAAACATTTTATGTAATTGTATTAAAGACTAAAAGACCAGAACTTAAGTACAATGAAGTTAAAGTTTTATGTGATTGGTTGGGAAAATCAGAACATCTCCTTTCTCCCTCGGAAATGGTTCCTTTTACCTTCCCCTTTCCCAACCATTAGCAGCCGTAGCCCAGTAGATTTTAAGGTTGAAACTTGTTTTCTAAAGTAGAAAGGTGAAGTTGATGTCCAACTATCCCAGCGGATGGGCAAAAAACGTTGTCTTAAAGAGTGGAGTTGAAGTGTTCCTAAGACCTGAACTATCTAGTGACACTGAGATGCTGTGGGAAATGTTTTCCACTCTTTCAAAGAGAAGCCTAGAAAACCTCATTCACCCGTTTACGAGAGAGAGGATTGAAGGCTGGACTAACAATATTGACTACAACAAGCACTTGCCAATACTTGCTCTAATCCAAGAAAATGGTAAGGAACGGATTATTGGTTCAGCATCTTTATCCTTTCATTCTCAAGAATCTGTCAGACACAAAGCAGAGCTCGGGATAACTGTACATGATGATTGCCAAAACCAAGGTCTGGGAACTACCCTGATAATGCATCTCCTTGAAATAGCCCAAGAGAAGGAGTTGAAGAAAATATATCTTCGTGTTGATACCGAGAACGGTAGAGCGATACATGTTTATGAAAAGTGTGGCTTCAAGATAGAAGCGAAGCTCGAAAAAGAAGATTATGTCAATGGCCAGTTCAGAGATGACTACAGAATGGCAATCTTCCTTTAACAAAGTCCGACATAGTAGAGGTATAATGAAATATCCTTCTAGGAAGTTCACAAAGGAGAAGATTGTAGCGTCTACTTTTTCGGACTGAAACAGGCGAATTGTGGGATTCACACTAATATATCTGCTCCCACATAGTGAAAATACCCTCGGCGAGACTGTAGGTCGAGTAATAATGAAGGAAACAGATAAAGAACAACCAATTCGTGGATTCATTTTTGCCTGTACTGAGAAGACGGAAGCTGAATGCTTTCAAAGGCAGCTTTTTGGGGCACATAAAGTTTATGCACCCATAGTAATTAGGATCAGAAGAGGAGATCTTCTTTTTTTGAGCAATTTGGATACGGATGTTATGTACGGTGCATTTCAGGCTGTTTCAGATGGAGGATTAAATATTCAGCCTGATGCTTGGAAGGGAAAATACCCCTACCAAGTTGGGATAGAGACACTTGGGGAAAGAAAGGCAATAAAAAATGCAAGAAAAATTTTGAACAAACTCAAAATACGGAGAAACACACCGATACTTGGCAAGAGACTGATAGAGATTCTAGATCTTTTCGCGCCAAGCCCTCTATTGTTAAATAACGATCTAAAGCTGGAGCGAAAGAAATCACTCCACTTAATTGCAGTGCAGAAAGAAAAAATCAGAGAAAGGATTGACGAAGTAGATATTGAAGAGGAAATCCCTCTTATCGAAGCAACAACATTCTGGGATTTTCCCAGACAAAATTATGGTCTAACTACTAAAGGAGACAACAAATATCCCGGTGTCACTCCCGCTTTGATAATCTACAATCTTGTCTGGAGATATACTGAACTAGGCGATCTGGTCGTAGATCCTATGTGTGGTAGTGGAACAACAATTGATGTCTGTGAAGAGGAGAAAAGAAGAGTTATCGGATTGGATATTTCACCTCCACCTGGGCGATCTGACATGATACAAAGTGACGCAAGAAAGATACCTCTAAAGGGAAACTCTGCAGATATGGTCTTCATAGACTCACCTTATGGAGACAACATCAGATACAACGAACACCCAGGCTGTATTGGCCATATCTCCAGTGAGAAAGAGGAGTTTTATGATGAACTTGAGAAAGTAATGGTTGAATCGTATAGGCTACTGAAAGAGGGAAAGATATTGGGCTGGTTAATAGGAGATCAATGGGTTAAGAAGAAGTTTACACCTGTAGGCCTTAAGATATATGAGTACTTATGTAAGTACTTCAAACCTGTTGACATTATCTGTGTGGCTAGAAGAGGGCAGTCCTCACATACAGGTTTGTGGTATAATCGTGCGAGAAGATTCAATTTCTTTTTGCGAGGTTTTAAGTACCTACTGATTATGAGAAAATCTTCTAAAAAGCAACCTTGTGCAGAAGGTTCTCGCAAAGTCGAATGGACTCATTACAAGAGGAGAGGATAAGATGAATATCAGAGACTTGATTAAGTTATACGAGGAAAAAAGAAAGATCTACGGTGACGATACGTATCAATATATATCTAAATTGTTGAACGAAGCTAAGAAGATTCATCATGAAGATTGGTTAAAAAGCCCTACGCCAAGCGGTGATCATGAACAATCATGGAGAGCTTTCAAAGGGAAAAACTACGAAAAATTGGTCTTGTACATAATTAGAAAAGAAGTTGAAAATCTCGGATTAAGAATAGTAGGCGGTAACCGTCTTGAAAAAACCTTGAGCAGAAATCTTCCCACAGAACTCAACAGAGTAAAACGGAATCTATTGATTGACTATGGCGAGTTTGGTTCACACCTTCCAGACGTTGATCTTATTATCTATCAGCCCAAATCTTGCAGAGTGGTTGTGGTCATCTCCAGCAAAATAACTCTTCGTGAAAGAATCGCTCAGACGGGATATTGGAAGATCAAACTGTCAGATGACGATGTAACTAAGCACATAAAAGTATTTTTTGTTACTCCAGATGAAGATCGCACTCTATCTATTCGACAACCAGCAAAGAAGGGTAGAGCAATCGTTGAGATTGACACTGATGGAGCATATATTATGAGTGAAACACCAGTTGAAGAAAGCAACAAAGTGAAGATGTTCGATAAGTTCATTCCAGACTTGAGGAAATTGCTGGCAAGTTTTTAAATGTAGAAATGTTTGTCAGTTCAAATCCAAGCGTTTTAGATACACCTTATCACGGTTCCAATGAAGTTCTGCTGTTCATAGCATTTTACTGCTAACATAACCAGTACAAATGATTCTTCAAAGGTCCTTTTAAGCTCGATATTGATCCTAGGAGCTCCTTTAAGCAAAGGTGCAGACTTTGAAAATAAAATGCCAAATATGTGGAGTACAAGGTTATCTTCAGCACATTGGAAAGAATTACTACCGTGCGAAACATTACATTGGCTATATGAATGGTAAACCAGTCTTCAAGTATCATAGACAGGATCCAAGCTATGTTCATTCACTGTTGGGTAAAGAAATTGACCAATTTGATCAATGTAAACTTGACCAAAATCTTAAAGTCTGTGACTTCTCTAACGAAACTGAGTTAGGGGCGGGTAGCCTAGTTCGGATAGGGCGCAGGCCCCCTAAGCCTGTGGTCGTGGGTTCGAATCCCACCCCGCCCGTTCTGGACGAACCCCGATGGCTTTACTTGCGCTTCTGGAAGACCTTGTTTCCTTTATAGTTGCAAACATTATCAACCGATCTAAAGAGCCTTTGAGCGGTAGCTTTAAATATTTGTTTAGGAATTTGTTTTTCAGAGAGAAACAAAATGTCCCTCGATCAGAGAGCTCAGATACTTGAAGCTATTTCACCAGCAAGTTGTGGCATCAGAGAGGCGACTGAAAAATTGAGATGGGCTCCTTCACGTGTTATTAACCTATTAAGAAAGATGGAAGATGAAGGTCTCATTATGGAGATACAGAGTAATAGTACGTGCTCTTCTAAACGGGGCAGACCCAAAAAGATAATGGCATGTACACCTCTAGGCTCTGAATTTCTGGAAATCTATAGGAAACTAAAGATGAAGCCACTCAGAGCTAGAAAAGAAGATTTGGAAAACGCTGTAAAGGATGCATTGTATACTAAGAGGCTTGTTACAAATGGCCATTCACCCTTCAAACTTTTCATGGAGTTAAACAGTATTGCCCGCAATATTAAGATCTCTTCAGAGGCTTCTCAGTCTATTTGAGGATAAGAACATCCCATACATGATTATTGGTGGCTATGCTCTTCCGTTTTATGGAAGAATCAGAACAACAGTTGACCTCGATTTGGCTGTAGCAGTAGAAACTGAAGAAAGATTCAGAAGTCTCTCCGAATGGTTACGATCAATCGACTTCATTCCTACTGTCTCCTCCTATCTGAATCCTCTTCTTGTCATCTTGGATGTGAAAGAGAAAGTAGAGATTGAACTATGGCTAAAGCCAGATGGGATAGTTTTTGATGATGAAACGTTGAAGAGAAGAAGGAAAGCCAAATTGGATCCAAATGTTGAAGCATGGATAATTTCTCCAGAGGATTTTATAATAAACAAGTTGGCTAGACCTGATCGTGGCGTAAACGATGAACAAGATGTCAAAAGTGTGTTAGTCAGACAAGAAGGCAAATTAGATAAAGAGTACCTCAAGAGAAGGGCTGAAGATGTCGGAGTTCTCCAAGTTCTAAACAGAATTGAAGCTCAAGGAAGTTAGGTTTAGGTTTGCGAATGAATCAAGGATTCAGATCTTTAGAACCCACTCCAAGATTGCATCTAAGCTTTACGCATTCCCATTGTGAGTTTTTCGCTAGGCATCCAAAAACGTGGAAAATACATCTTGCTTATGATCACATCATGACAATCAACCCCGGCTAATTGACAGAGTTATAGTAGTATCCGCACCCAGAGGGATTTTCCTGAATCCGTATCTGGTATGTGGTTCGAACCGCGCTCCGCCTGCCACTGACGCACCCCGCATATCCTAATTTTTTTTCTAGGGGATCATTTGCGTTTGTGCACGCGCTGAAAATGCTTTAGTATTGCCTTGAATGTAATAGTGCGGAGATTCTAGTTTGAGGGAATACGATTTAATATCGATAGGTACAGGTTCAGCGATGAGTATTGTGGAATCTATGATACGTGAAAATCCGAAGTTGAAGGTTGCCGTTATAGACAAGGATGAACCTGGCGGTATATGTTTGACTCGGGGTTGTATCCCGTCTAAGCTGTTGCTATATCCCGCTGAGTTAGTTAGAATGATTGGTGGGGCGGGTGATTTGGGAATAGAAGTTGACATTAGAAAAGTAGACTTCAAAATGATCATGGAAAGGATGAGGGACATCATAAACAAGGACATAAATATGATACAACAAAGGCTTTCACATTCTGAAAATATTGACTACTATCCCACTGTGGCTGAATTTGTTGCACCATACACGCTGAAGGTTGGTGATGAAACCATAAAGTCAAAGATGATATTCCTGTGCACTGGTTCAAAACCCACAATACCTCCGATAAAAGGGTTGGAGAATGTAAGCTATCATACTAGTGATACAGTTCTCAAGATGAGTCAACTACCGAAAAGCATTGCCATAGTAGGGGGAGGATATATAGCCGCTGAATATGGCCGTTTCTTTTCAGCAATGGGCTCAGAAGTCACAATAATCGGTAGAAACCCCCAGTTCCTGCCAAAAGAAGAGCCAGAAGTTTCAACACTTGCCAAAAAAGAGTTACAAAAGCACATGACGGTTCTTACTAACCACGAGGTTCAAGAGGCAGAAGAGACATCTACGGGCGAGAAAAGACTCGTTGCTGTTAATAGGGAAAGCGGAGAGAGCGTCGTGATAACTGCGGATGAGTTGCTAATAGCAGCCGGAAGAGGACCAAACACAGACGTGCTCCATCCAGAAAAGGGAGGCGTGAAAACAGACAGGAAGGGATGGATTATTGTTAATGAATACTTGGAGACTTCGCAGCCAAATGTATGGGCTCTCGGTGACGCGAATGGCAAGTATCCCTTTAAGCATGTGACAAACTACGAAGCAAGAGTAGTTTACTATAATGCTGTTCTGAAAGAAGCGGTACAGGTCGATTATCATGCAGTGCCTCACGCTGTTTTCACCCATCCTGAGATTGCAGGCGTCGGACTAGGAGAGAAAGAAGCAATTGAGAAGCACGGTAAGGAAAACGTATTGATTGGATTTCATAGATATCAAGACACCGCCAAAGGAGAAGCCATGAACGTGAAAGACTACTTTGTCAAAGTTATAGTGGAGAAGAATACCATGAAGATCCTCGGGGCACATATAATCGGACCTTATGCATCTGTTCTCATACAGGAAATCATAAACCTAATGTTTACCTCTGCACAAGGTGCGGAGCCAATAATCAATGGAATGCACATTCACCCTGCTTTGAGTGAGGTTGTTGAGAGAGCCTTTGGTTCTCTGATGACACAAGAGCAGTATCACCAACTAATTGAACATCATCATTGACTATGTTAGTATATTCAGCCTAGTTCAGGCTTATTCTATATGAGCAACCATGGCGCTTGCAAACTAATCATCAAAAAAGGAACTATGCGGTAGATACCTTCACTGTGTTCATGGGTTCGAATCCAACCTTGCCGGCAACAGACCCAAAAAAAAGGGAGGGGGGAGGGGAGGGGGGGGTCTAGGCGTCCCACAGATCCATTGCATTATGCGCAAAAGAATGAGCCATTATTGTTTATGCGCGACTCTATTCTGCCTTGGTTGCCTGCATATAGAAGCTTTCAATGACTTTCGTAGGTTCAATTCTCAGGCATTGTATGACTTTGCGGCATCCAAAGCATTCATCTGGAAAAGGACTGCCTTTAGGCAATGTTGTTAGGTAGCCCACGTAATGGGCGCATTCCTTTTCTTCGACTTTATTCTCTGTTGGGAGTTTGGCTGGTGTTGCAGGTTTTTGAGGTTTTAAGGCCTTTCGGGGTTTTCTAGGTGCTTCTTTGGGGGTGATTCTTCTCATGTATGTTGACAGCTTTATTTCTGTGGATGGTTTGAGTTTCATAAGAAGTGTGAAGTATAGTGTTAAGGTTAGGGTAATTACTGCGAAAGGCACGTAGAAGGCTGCGTCGTATGGAAGCATTTTTGTCACTTCTCTTTTGAGGCTTGGTTAGTTATAGGTTTAATGATGGTAAAATCCTTAGGGCAAATCTGTAGTGTAGTGAGCATTTAGGTTATTTCAAATGTTATGATGCATTGAGAGTAAGTTGTCGTGCTTGAGGTGAGGATTTCAAGATAAACGTAAACGCAGGATGTTCCTGTGCTGTTTGCTCCTACAGTCATAGCTATGTAGATGGTTTCCGAGTCACCTAGATCATACCATGGTCCAGTTTGGTTGATGTATAATCCGTTTTGGATGTAGATTTGGCGTGATGTGCCGTCTGAGGAATTGTGGAAGTAGATGGTGCAGTTTTCTAAACGGTCAATGTTGGCTTCAGCGTATTTCTTCAGCCTAATCTCCCAAGACTCTGTAGTAGCAGTGTTGTTTACTCTAAGAACGTAGTCATAGGTCGTGCCAACATCTGACCAAACGTGTAAAAGTGTTGCATCTATGTTCCAGCTGTCTTGATTTGTGTCGCTGCTTTCTGTTCCACCCAGAAATCTTGCCGTGAAATCTTCGTTATTGAGCCAATCCGTTACTGAAACATTATTCCAGCTACTTGGTGTTAAGTTGTAAAGAAAATGCCAATCTGAAGTAGAAACGTTCCACGCATACACCATAATGTCTTCTGAACCACTGAACGCTCCAGTTTTTATGCATAATTCCTCGTATGTTTCGTCAAAGTCTACACTTGTCCATTGAACTTCTAAGTCAAGTTGGTAATTAGCTGCCCCCCCACTGCTGATTCCCAGTTTGACACAGTCCGCATAAACGTCACCAACTGCTCCAGCAGATTTGCCCTTCAAAACGATTGTAGCAGAGTTAATTTCTAAGGCGGTTGGCAAAGTCACGTTTAATAGTGCATCTTCGCCATCTTCTGTTTTTGTCATCCAGCTCCAATCAGTTGTGGCAGTGAATGTGACGGTCACTGTGGCTGTTGAATTAGATAATTCGACCACAATTTTTTCGTTTGTAGGTGATTTTTGATAGATACTAATGTTGACTGCATTTATAGTAGGGCTACCAACTAAATCATCGAACCCAAAACTTTCCCAGGATTTGCCTTGAGGAGTTGTTGTCACGTAACCATAATCAGTAGGCTCATTCTGCGTGCTTAACCAAGGATTCGAACCGACAGTAGTCCAATCCATTTGAGTTTCATCACAAGAATCAACGTATAGCCATGATGAAGCTGGACTGGAAGAAGAAGCTTCTGTCAAAGTGTCATTTATCCAATCTGGACCATGTTGTTGAGCCGTGAAGTTTGAATGTGTACCCTTGTCAGGGACGGAATCCACATTAGAGTCATTGTTATCAACAAAATCGTAGCCGTAGCCCGATACACTGACTTTTGCACTTGTCGAGTTCGTGTAGATTGTGCTTGTGCCAGCCGTACCTTCTTCAAGAATAACAGGCGGGGAACTAACCGTCATATAAGCTTGCATCAACAGAGAATAGTATGCGCTTCCCACCGCACTCTGCAGCGAGTAACCAAACAAAGCCAAGACAGTTAACACTAACCAAACCAAACATCGAATCCTTTTATGATCTAGACTTACCTTTACCCTACTCACAGATACTCTCCTCCAAGGATTAGAAAAAAAAAGGGGGGAGATTATTGCTCAATATCAATATTCATCTCGATTGTTGCAGTTTGACCAGATGTCGCAGTCGCGTTTGCCATTGTTTGAACAATGATCGCATATTCTGTGTCTGCACTAACCTGTGTGAAACTGGTTGTTGAAGGCGTGGTCCAGCTAGATCCATCTGACGTATAATTCAATGATATCGTAGCAGAGGTATTCAACGTAAAGCTAATGTACACAAAGTATGCAGCACTGCCAGACAGCGAAACAGGTGTTAACCTAACGTTGTAGTTCGTACTTGTATGGTTGTTCCTCACCCTGATTGCATCATCGTAAGTCATGGTCATGTTCGGATAAGCTTTGAGCTGAGTTAGCGTTGCACTCTTGTTGTTATTAAAGATGTTTACTCCTGCAGTGGAATTATCTGGACCTTCCACAAAGTATACATCGTTTGCGGCAGTAGTGATAGTTGACGTCATTTCCAACGAGTAATAGACGGCTGCGCTTGCAGAGATAACGAGCAAAGACATCAGCGTCAGAATCATCATCTTTACAGACTTGTTAAACACTCGACCCATTTCGATCTCACCTCCTTTTCCAATATTTTTTCACGATTTGCGGAGTCACGAACACGGATATTGAAAGCCCGAGAACTATTGCACTGAAAAGCATAGCTATCTGAAAGAGAAACGCTGCTGCCATTTCCATCGCATAGTTAAGAACGAAGAACCCTGAAATTAGAAACGTCGGAAACACCACGGCGCCAGAAAAAATCTTCGCAAGAGTCCATTGCTTCTTTATGGCTGCAAGATGTACATTGAGAGCAATAACGCTGGCTAAGGCAATGGCTAGGTAGAGGAAACTATACCAGAATCGCATATAACCTCCGGACAAGGTCATAAACTCTTTGCTCAATAGAAGATGGGCATAGCCCCCTATTGCCGCGGCCTGAAACAGGTAAGGTATTGTCTTAGGGAAATAATCATCTAGAAGACATGTCAATAGACTCATGGCTACGAAAACGTCGATACCAACGAAGAGGAAGAACTCCGGTAGCAAAGAGAAACTCATTTGATGCCCTCGAATTCAATGTCCAAATCAGAATCGAAGCATTATCTACTTAAGACATATGAATTGAAAATACGAATCAGTGTTACAATTGCGTCTTATTCAGCATATCATGAGAAAATTTAATTACAAGAAGCTTTTCGAGAACACAGTAAAATCCAAGTTTTTTCAATTCATGCGCGCATACGTCTCTATTCTCTTTCTAACTCCTTCGATTTGCATACTCTTTGGCGCGTTTGGCTTGGTCTTTCTAGATCTATTGCAATGGATTGTTGGCATAAATACGCTTTTTAGTTGGATGCTTGTTAATTGTCTTTTTTAACGCGCGATTTGCACTTCTTTGCGTGCGCTTAAGATATTCTATCAACGCGTTTACTGCGTCTACAGTTTCCTCTTCTTCAACAGTCGCAATATATTCGTTTGCTGCTTTAACTACGTCTCCCCTTTCTTCAGTAGTCAAGATTTGCGCGACTATAACACCTTCAAGCCATTTAGCGGCTGCAACCCGCCTATCCAAGTCTAAGCTTTCGATAACTTGCGCAATTTTCTTCAGAGATTCCTGACTGCGACTTTCAGTCATGCGCTTTCGTCTTCCTTTAAATCTATCTCTGAGCGATACAAATTTTAGCCTTGTGGATTCAGAATCAATATACGACCATACTGCCTATACAAATTGAAAAAAACGAGGTATGCGCGGTACATTTCTAATGTGGGGAGGATTCAAATCCCATTCCACCAGTGCTTTTAAGGTTTGTCTTCGTTTTCTATGAGCGAGCGCTAAGATTTAAAAATGGAAGCGGATATTCAAACCTGAGTTTGAGAGAGGTGTTTCAAGTGAAAGAAAGAAACGTCGCCATAGTTGCTGGAAGTACGAATGGCGGTGCTGGGAGAAGCATTGCTCTGGCTCTCGCGAGGGAAGGCTTCAACATCGTTATTAACAATAGAAAGGATGAAAAAGCAGCTTCAGAAGTTGCGCACTCAGTGCAAAAATATGGTGTTGAAGCATTGATAGTTCATGCAGACATCACCAATCCGCAACAAGTAGAAGCGCT
Organism: Candidatus Bathyarchaeota archaeon; assembly: GCA_023131225.1. Taxonomy (NCBI): domain Archaea; kingdom Thermoproteati; phylum Candidatus Bathyarchaeota; species Candidatus Bathyarchaeota archaeon. The sequence goes on from JAGLZW010000007.1 coordinate 46,743, forward strand.
TGTTAAAGAAACAGTTAACAAATTTGGTCGTGTCGATATTCTTGTGATTAACCCTGGAGGAGAATGGAAGCCTTGCGACCTAGTCGAAACCGACATAGAATCCGTGCGGGAGACGCTGGATGCTGAGACGATCAGCGTGTTCATCTGCTGCAAATACGTGCTACCCGTAATGAGAAAACAAAAATCCGGGCGCATAATACTCATTAGTATGGAGAATACGGATCTCCCAAATGTTCCTTCATGGGCTCCTTACGATTACATCCTAGGCAAATCAACTCGAACATATCTCGCAAGAGTAATTGGAGAAAGAGAAAAAGAACATGGAATAACTGTTAACGCTATTTGTCCAACAGCTTTTCCACACATTGCTGAAGAAGAAGCTGTTGCGATGAATGAACACCACAAGGCGTGGATCAACAGGAGAAAAACCATGCCACAAGATATCGCGGAAGCAGTAGTATATTTGACTTCAGAAGCAGGGCGCTTTGTTACTTGCAGCATCCTTCAGATAAGAGAGGTTAAACAAACGCAATAGATCTATGAACTCAAGCACACTGCAAAGAATCTTCAGCGCCAGAAAAAAGAGGGATTTACGTGGAATATCTCTACTGTGAGGAGGGCTTAAATCCACCCCACACTTCTTGACGAACGCAATGAGAAGCTGAATAAAATCTGCGATTATATCTCGGCTGCGTCAATGTACAATTTCCTTTCTCCAAGATCAGGGAATCGTTTTTGTTTCAGGGATTTAATGAAGAAGTGCAGTTTTATCTTGGTGTGCCTGAACTGTGAAAGAACAGCTGCAATTTGACTCTCTGGATCCACTGGCATATGTAGAAAGTTGATTTTATTCTCTAGAGCCATGTTGACTACATGTTTAATCAATTCTGTGATGCTTTCAGGGTCCTTGTAAGCCAGTGTAGTCAAGTTGTAGCTCGAGAGCGGCTCTCCTAGTTTGGGTATCTCAGGTATTTTGGTGAATAGCCCTACTAGTCTCATAAAAGATGTCTGAGCTTTCAGTCTCCAATTGAATTTCTGTATGATATATTTTCTTACCTTGTTGTAGTTCCAGTATCCTAAACAGGCTTTGATGCCCTCATTATCTTCATAAACAAAAATGTTGTGAAGATCGAAGTAGGGCAACCTTCTAACGTATCCTACAAAGTCTCTGGTTTGAAAAGGGGTGAAGAAGTTGTAATCGTGATACATCTCGTTAATCAGATTTGTTACCTTGTCAAGGTCGTTCTTCTCCATTTTCCTTATGTTCGTCTCTCTAGTGATTTTCTGTTTTCTGTAAACCATCAAAGAAAACGTTGTACAATCTTTTGCTCTCTTGAAACCCATTTTCGAAAACAAGTATATCGAAGGTAAGTTATCTTCGGTAATGTCTAGATATAATAAGTCAATGTTCTCGTCAAGTGCAACGTGTTCTATGTGCTTTTGCAGCTTTACTGCAACTCCTTTTCGTCTATAATGCGGATCAACTATGAATCCATACTCATAAGCTGTTTTAAATTGTCTACCTTCTACATAGGTACTACCGATTGCACATGCAGCAGAACCAACTATACTATTATCTTCAACAGCCACGAAAACACGCCAATCTTTAAAAGGCCTAGAACGGGCAAAGTAATCAGGTGAACTGTCGACACCAAGAACAAAATTAGTGCCTTGTGGACATTGTCTCTGAAGCTCAATGAGAACATCATTATCCTTTTCAATGGCCTCTCGAATTCTGATCACAATGCTCCCCTGACTTAGGACTTCTTACTGTTACCTCCGCTGGTATATACTAATTCATGTTTATGTATCCACACTAACAGGAATCCTCTTGAAGTAGAAAAAGAGCGAGTTAACGGGCATACATGCACATGAATAAAAATTCAAACTACTAATTATTGTTCTTAAATCGAGATAGATTCTTCAAAGTTAATGTTGATTGCTCTGAAGTTTAATGAAAAAATTAACCAGCAAGATCTAGAAGGTTTAGCTGAATTAATGACTGATGATTACACATTCATAGATAACTTCGGAGAAATCACTAAAGGTAAAGATGTTATGAAAGAGGGTTGGAGAGAGTTCTTCAAGAAGTATCCTGATTACCAAAACATATTCACCTGTGTAACAATCCAAAACAATGTTGTTGTAATGGTTGGTTATTCCACCTGCTCTTATAAACCACTTGACGGTCCAAACATATGGACTGCTAAAATAAGTGGTGGACGTATATCCGAATGGAGAGTATATTGGCTGGACCAAAGGTAAGAACAAGTTGAGGAAAAAAAGGGAAATGCGGGGGAAATTCGGGAGATATCTCCATTTGTCGCTGGTTTGTTCTAAAAGTCCATTAAGGTGCCGAGGGTCGGATTTGAACCAGCGACACATTCACTTCCTCTTCCTGAAGAACCTGAGATCTTCCATGTCGCAAGGGGTATCTCCACAGTGTATAAGGTTCAAATCGCTCTACAACTGAACAACATGATTCTCTTCAAAGTCAATCTCCAGATACACTGCCCCCGGTGACCAATCAGGTGTAGCATATAAACGCTGTCCATTGGGCGCGAACACGTATCCACCACCAGGAAAATCCTCGTCCACCGTACGACCCGCTTGTGTTGCCACGGCCACCCAGATACTGTATTTCTGGGCATATCGGCTCAGATATTTCTGGCACTCGCATTCCCACCACTCGAAGCCTGCCCGCCAATCTCGCGTGGCCTGATCACCATGTAGTCCCGGGGCAGCTACCTCAAAGACAATCTTTGCACCTTGACGGGCACACTCAGCGAAAACCTCGTGATTGCGGATATCAGCGCAGATTGCAATACCGAGGGGCAAGTCATCATGCTTAAAGATTGGTATCAAATCTCCAGGAGAAAACCACTCTGCCTCTTCTTCCACAATTCGCTTCTTGCGGTAGAAACCCAACAACTTTCCATTCCGAACCATCACCTGAGTGATGAAAGGTTTGCCATCTGGCTTCTCTTCAATCAATCCTGCAAGAACGGTAATCGACTTTCCACGAGTTAACTCCAGCAACCGACCCAGTTCCGGTCCATCCAAGTGTATGATTGCCTTCGGATACTTGGTGGGGTCAGCGTAACCTGTGATGCTCATCTCCGGGAAGCTGACAATGTCTAAGCCATAGGCGACGGCTTTATCCAAGTAGCGCGCTGTGCTTTTCAGATTCTCAGTAATTGCTGCTTTTTCACAGCGCATTTGAACTAAGCCAATCTTTACCATCCAATCATTCTACCCCTACCGAAAACTCTGACTAATAAATGAATGGTGAAAACGTATAAAAAATCTAGTTAGCGTCGAGAAAAGGGGGTTTCGGGAGATGTCTCCGCGCCGGTGGGGGTTCAAATCCCACATCACTCACCGAAGATTTGTGGTGTGAACATACATGTTCCTTCACTTGTAGATTCAACCATTCTAATAGGTTTTGCATAACTTTTTCTACATGTGTCTAAGCATTTCCCTTCTACTTTTTGATTGTGAAGCTCAAAGCTTCTTGAGGGCAAGCCTCAATGCATCGCCCACATAGTATGCAATCTGTTGAATTTCCGATGTCTTCCAGTTTAGTAATTCCCATTCCACAAGCGTCAAGACACACAGAGCATTTTTTGCATTTGCTTTCATTTAGGCTCATGTTTACCATACTTACCTTGTTGAAAGCTCCGGCGATTGCTCCCATTGGACATAAATAACGGCACCAGAAGCGACTAACCAACAAAGCCAGAATAATTGTCAGAACAAGCGTGAGCATATGAACATAGAAGTATAAGCCAAATCCTGGAAGTCTGCCAAAGAGGAAATATTCACGCAGAGAATATGGTATGGATGCGAAAAGAGAGCCAGATGGGCAAAGCTTACAGAAGATTGTATCCAAAGCAAACCATGCCAAAATGAACGTTAGAAACAAAATTGCATACTTAACAAACCAAAAGTTTCGAGTTTCAACTCCTTTTCTGCGATTTGTAGGACTCAGCACATCATGTAATGTTCCGAAAGGACAAGCCCAACCGCAAAAAGCTCGACCAAAAACTACTCCATAAACTCCAAGAGAGCCGATAGTGAAAAGGGGAAACTGTTGGTATATTATGAAGTTTTGCAGCACACCAATTGGGCAACCAAAAGCAGCAAAGGGGCAACCATAACAATAAAGGAAAGGGCAAACAAAACCTGTTTTAAGAATGCGGATAAATCCTAGATTAGAAACAAGAAAAGAGATAATCTGAATCATTTTTCTCTTGTTCCCAAGCTCCAAGAACAGTTGCCACCTTATCCTAATCCTATACAAGAAGCACAAACATATCTGACTAGCGTCTCTATTAACCAGTAATCATCTATACTCAGCGATATTGTGGCTGCGAAAACAGCTATCAAAAGAAGTTTAGCCTTTAAATTCAATCCAAACCCCATTTTACCATCCTCATTTTCATCACTGATTCAGCAGCATGTCTATTTCATTTGATAACGTTGAAAAATCCGTCAACCCTAAGTACACACTATGGGGAGATATAAAGCCTTCCTTATCAACAATCACGACTGTAGGTGCAGCAGTTATGCTATACTTTTCTGACACACCTGAAGTATCTCTGGTAAGAACCCAGCTTATCTCATAGTTTAACAGGCTATACTGGTTTGGTCCTGTTTTGAATTCTCTAAGACGATCGACAGTATCAAAATTTGGATCAATGCTTATTGAGATTATTACGACGTCATCACCACTATAGGTCTTTTGAATCCTCTCTAACTCTAAAAGTTCGTCGTCGCAGTATGAGCATCTAATATAAAAAAAATCCAGCACCACAACTTTCCCTATGAAGGCTTCAAGAGAAACGGTGTTCCCATCTATGTCCGTCAACGCGAAAAGCGGAGCCTTTTCCTTACTAATAGTAGAGTTGTTAGTTGATGCTGACTGCGTATGTTGCCATGCGCTGTAAATCCCTATGATCAACAAAAACATGAATGCTATGCCCAAGATCTTCCCCTTTGGCCAACCTTTACTCTTTTTCAGCCGTCTTTCTCTTCTCAAACGCTCGGCTTCTAATGATCTACGATTCTTTGCAGCTAGTCGACGTCTTTTTTCCTTTAAACTTTCCTTCTCTTTCTTCTTTGTTGTCATTTTTACGGCTTCAATTCACCATAGAGATGGCGTTTTTAAAAAGGGTTACTCAATTTTCTTGTTTAATGTTTATTCTTATTATATTCAAGCTTGTACGAGTCTATCTTCATTTTGTAGTCTCCAATGAGAAACTAATCCACATTTACCTTTATGAAAATCCATGCCCGTTGCTGTTTGCATTGCATGCGCTCATGTCGTGCTCAGCAAGTAGGTGTCCTAGATAGAAAAAAGGCGTGGTTTATGGAGCTTCTTTAACTTTCCATATACGCACATGCATGTAGTTCCAGTAGGGGTCAATTGCGCCTCTGTACAGGGTTAATGCGTCAACTGTACAATCTGTAATAACCAAACCAAGCTCAAAGTCTTCTATCAATCCAAACGCGTCAGTTCTCACTACTATGAAATCTCCGTCGCCATAGGGGGCTGAATACCCCGCTAATACGTATCCTCCATCCATTGTCTGAACCAGTGATTGTGCACAAGGATGATTGGCACTCTCATATGTTCGTGCCCACTGCATCCACCCGGTTGCATTTGCCTTGACCAAGAAAAATCTAAATCCTTCATCAAAGGACCATGCACTACCCGCTAATGCATAGCCATCATCTTCGGTTTGAACCATGGAATACGCTGTTGAGGCCTCATCTGCACCTAAGTATAACGAATGCCATTCATAGCCTCCGGTCACGTTTGTTTTGCACAGCAAGGCAGTAGACGAGGTACTCGTAAAGCCCGTTGAACCTGCTATTGCGTATCCCTCATCACTAGTCTGAACTACGCATGTTGCTATGCCACACCAAAACGCGTAATCGAATGTTTGGTTCCACTGCATGTTTCCATCAGCATCTGTCTTTACCAGCCACCAAGAAGGATACCAAGCACCAGCTCCAGCCCACACTGTTGTCTCGCCTGCTATTGCATATCCTCCATCGCTCGTCTGAACCAAAGACTTCGCGGTATCACCATCTGGTCCGCCATAGGTTTTGTTCCACTTCATGTTTCCATCAGCATTTGTTCTTATTAGCCAGAAGTCGTTGTTTCCAGCGCCGAAAGAGGAAGTGATACCTGCTATTGCGTATCCTCCATTGCTTGTCTGAACCACGGAGTACGCTTCTTCACGTTGAGGCCCTGTGAACCATCGGATCCATCCTAATGCCTGAGCACTGCCCGTTCCACCATAGTGTTTTCGGTGGGATTCGTCGTCTAAGGTTGTTTTTCCCCAGACTTGCACAACTAGGTTCGTGCTATTCAAGTCGTGGGTTACGTTGAAGTGTTGCCCAGCCTTGTCAGTGATGTCAAACCATCCGCTATCATATGCTAAAGCAGCTTTGGCGTCAAATGATTCTCCTAAAGCACCGTACATACTGGCTATCCACACAATGTCAAAGATGTCAATATCTCCATCATCATCAAAGTCACACCAAGGATCATAATCACCTACTCCAGCAATTGAGACGCTCGTTGTTGTCCTTATTAAGAACATAGAAGATAGAAGCACAGTCGCTAGAAAGATCTCTACCAATGTTGAATGCGCTATTTTCATAATCTATATTACCTCCTATTCTCTTCCTTTCTCTTTGTTACAACAATCTTAAAAGATCAATAAAAACCCTAATAGAATAAACTTCCATTGCATACGTGCTGGAGTATTCTTTAAAATTGACTCTCAGAATCGATATAGATTTCCAACGCTATTCCACACGAAAGCCTCAGGTAACGCCTCTGCAATAGCAAGTATTCCTCTCCAACCAGTGCAATGCGACGGCACCACTATTGAAGGCTTTAGTTGTTTCAGCTCTTCAACCGTAGGATCAATCCTTGATTCGCATTCTTTCCCAGCTAGATGAAAGCCACCCATGACCGCATAAATCTTGGTCGCTCCCGTAATTTGCTGCGCGTAAAGCACAGTATTGATTATTCCCGCGTGAGCGCATCCAGATATTACAACTAAACCCTTATGTTTAACATTCAGCACGACTGCTCGATCGTCTCTTACCCATGGATCGGGGTGCCATTTGCCATCAATCAAAACTCGTTGTCTGGGAAAGCCTTTTTCAAAGCTGGTTGTGCGGGGGATTTCACCTGTAATAAGAATTGTGTCGCCAGCGAGAAGATAGGGTTGACTGGTCTTAACATATTCAGCAGGTTTCACTTGCTCAGCGCTGGGAAATTCCGGGTGTTTTCTTACGGTTCCGTTGGAATAAGCCGTACCTCTTATTTTGAACATATCTTCATGTATGATGATTGGTACAGCTTTTCCAATAACTCGTGAGACGGCTATTAACCCGCCACAGTGGTCATAATGTCCATGGGATAAAACAATAGAACCTACTTCACTGAAATTCAAACCCATTCGCTTTGCATTAGTTACAACTCCTTCAGGACTAAGTCCGGCGTCAAATAAAACGCTGTATAAGCCTTCATCATTGTGAACACGAATCAGCATCGATAAACCGTGTTCAGCCAAAGGAAGACGGAAATGCTTTGCAACCCATTTTTCGCCTTTACGTTCTTTTACCCACCTCTGAACCTGTTGAACCTCTTCCTTGTGAACTGTTGATATAAAATCTAGTGAATTATCCATTAGACTTATTATCTCTGTTCTTTGAGTCTCTTTAAGCTCAACATCTTGATTGGTCAATTTTTCGATGCCTCTAGTCATATCTTGGGATTATGTGTTTAAGAGTTGTTTGTTCTGCAAAGCTTCAGTATCTGCCTTTTTGCCTTCTCAGGGTCATCGCTGACTTCAACTTCTAGACCTTGGTCTCTTAGGGCTTCTAGAAGTTCTATAAGAGGTGAGGGTTCAAGGCCTGCTTTTCTGAGCACTTCGGGTTTTTGGAACAGTTCCAGTGGTGTTCCTCGAAATATGATGGCGCCATCAGCGATTACATAAACAATGTCGGCGATGCGTGGTATTACGTTGACTTCGTGGGTTGTTATAGCTATGGCCATACCACGTTCTTTATTTAGTCTGTTAAGGAGCTCTATCGTTTCTATCTGCGATTTCCGATCAAGTCCAGTCAAAGCTTCATCTAATATCAGAAGCTTAGGATGAGTTACAACCGCCCCAGCTATAGCCACTTTCTTCTTCTCTCCACCACTTAGATAGTGTGGTACTCGATTTGCAAGATGCTGAATATTGATTTCTCGGATTACCTCGTCAACCATGATTTTCACATCATCTGCACTGTGGCCATAATTCAATGGAGAAAAGGCAATGTCATCCCACACGGTAGGGCCAATTATTTGTTCATCTACGTTTTGAAATACCATTGCTACTTTGCCATGAAGAGATTTCGTTGGAGGTTCTCCAAAAACTTCAACTTCTCCTTCTGTTGGTTTAAGTATTCCTAAAATATGTAGAAGCATAGTTGTTTTCCCAGAACCGTTTGCTCCTAGGATTGCAACTTTTTCACTCTCATGGATGACAAATGATAAACCGCAAATAGCAACTTCTGTGGAATCAGCATACCTATGCCTAATGCAATTCACTTTGACGATTTCTTTCACATGTAAATCCCCCAAGCCTTGAAAAACATGGGAACAGCTACAGTTGCAAAAATGCAAAGTACAAATACAACGGGCAGCAAATCTTGTTTGCTGAATTTTTTCCACAGCTTTCCATGATACGATATTCTTCCGCTGTACCCTCGCGTTTTCATAGCTGCATACATGTTTTCACTTGTCTCAAATGATGTAACGAAAAGCATGCCTATGAATTTCGCAAGGTTAGCGATTTTTGTTTTCCAGCTACCTATCAGTCCTCCCCGAGCTTTCATTATCGTAAATCTTTTTGCGGTTTGGTCCATGAATAAAAAGAAAAAACGATAGGTAAGGAATGCTGTATTCCCGAGAGTCTTGGAAGGAATGCTTAAGATAGAGAACAATTCTGGATAGGGTGTAGTGCTGATTAAGAAAAGCATGATTAGAGCAGCGTTTATGGCTTTGAACAAGGTTACTACGGGAAGGACAAGTGAGTAAGGTAGTTGGCTCAATGCAAATAGAGAGGCAAAGAAAGCTGGGTATAACGCCCAATTGATTAGTCTATGTATGGGTAATTTTGCTATTGCGATGAACATTAAAATTACGAAAAATCCAGTTATTAATGATAAAGCCGAGTCGGCAAATATGGTTATGCCCAGCGCTAACATGGCACTTACGAGTTTGCTCAATGTTGAAGCTTTATGCATAGGGCTGCTCAAGTTATTAGCATAGTGATCTATGAGATATATTGTGGCGCTTATGCGCATCACCCCGGAATGAGAGTTGGTTTCACTTTCTTTATATATACTAGTATAAGCGACGTTACTGCAGCTTCTATAACAGCGCCAACTATGGCAATGGGAATCATGAGTGCCGCAAAGATAACTATTGACATTTGAGCTTCTTCAGTATCATGAGCGGCATGATGAATTGCTTCTGCTGGATTGATTCCCGAAGCAGCAACTATACCTATGACAAGAATCGTAGAAAGCGCTAATGCAATGAATGTGGATACTCCACCAGACATCGTAACTCGCCAGCTTTTTCGCACAAATGCTTTTTGCAGTACTGCAAACATGTAGAAACCTATTAGGGACTCAAACCACGTGACTATCGTGTTAAGACCGACTATTGTTATCCCTCCATGACCAAAAGTAGCCAACATCAAATTTGTGATAAAGTTAGAAATGAGTGCCCACCATGGTCCAAGGATTATCCCTGCCAAAACAGTAAGGTTAATGTGATATGGAACTCCGAGAGGAATAGACATTGCTACAAGCATTATGGCCGCCATAGCTGCTGCGTAAATTCCACGCTTTTCTTCTCCACGCACTTTTTTGATGGCTACAGATAGAAGAATGATCACAGCGATGTATCCTAGAACCCATAGCCAGAAAGGGAGAACACCGTCTGGAACATGTATATGCATTCTCTCACCTAATCCTCTAATTAAAGATTTTAAGAATAAATTTTGTCCTGTTGCAAACGTAGGCCAAAGCCTGTCTAAAACGTGGAATTTTTCGCAAGGTTTTTCAGAGTCTTTCGCTTGTCAGTTGAGAAAGGTAGAGTCCTTTGGCAAAAACATTCCAGCGAACGAGGAGTCTACTTCAACAAGCTTTCCCGTTCCACACCTTAGACAGAAACCTAAAAATTTTATTTTTCTCAAACATCTTCGCCGCATTCGGCGACGGGCTCACCATCTACCTTCTTCCCTTATTCATAAGAAACTTGGGTGCAACACCTGAGAACGTTGGTTTTCTGTACTCCATCTTGACAATAGCATCTGCATTAACAATAATTCCTGGAGGTTATCTGGCAGATAAATACGATCGAAAGAAGATTTTAGTACTAGCTTGGGCAATATGGGTGCCCGTACCGCTCTTATTTGCGTTTGCAACAAATTGGACACAACTTCCCCCAGCAATGTTTCTCTATGGAATCTTATTCTCAGGACCAGCTTCAAGCGCTTACATTGTAGGACGTGCGCAGAAAAGCAAGATGGCATCAACATTCACACTGCTTGTTTCAGCCTGGGGTATAGGTTACACGTTTGCACCCGCGGTAGCGGGTTATTTGGCTGAGACAGCTGGGATGCAGATGGTTTTCTTTCTCTCAACCATATTTTACTTCATCACTATGGTTGCAACTTCACGAATTAGCAGCCAACTTCCAAGAAAGACCGAGTCTACTGTTGAGATTGGAATAACCACCTCTGGCACAGTAACTTTCAATCGTTGGAGAATATTCTTTCTTTCTGCACTCTTTGCAGCTGTAATATTCTTTCTTTCTCTCGTATTTCCCTTGGTGCCACAGTTTCTAGAAGACGTGTACAAATACAATGCTGTTCAGATCGGAATTTTAGGTTCATTTACTTACTTTGGAGGGTCCACCTTGTCGCTACTTGTGGGAAAAATCGGTGACAAATATGGAAAGACAGCATCGATTTCTCTTTCGATGATTTTTGTAGCCTTTGCGTTAAGCATCTTCATTTCAGTGAACAACTTCGCTACCCTTATGATTGCTATGTTTCTACGTGGCGCATCTTTTCCCATGTGGGCTTTCATTGGTGCTACCGTGGGGGCTATCGCTCCGCCTGACTCGCGAGCTAGATGGATTTCAGTTGTTCAGACAACGACTCAGGTTGTGAGTATCTCAGCGCCTTATGTAGGTGGCATATTATATACTAGCTCGCCGCAAACGCCTTTTTTAATAACTATTGCAGCCTCTCTACTGCTCGCTTTCTTAGCCCAGATTAAACCATTCAAAGAATAATGTCTTGCTACGCAGTGTACACTATAGAGAAAAGAGGAAACTCAAACTATCTGTGAAAATCAAGTTTACATGTGAAATCACTGAGCTGTCGCTGTCGAGAACGCCTTAGATATCTTTTGCAGCTCCCTAGTGACCGATGATAGGAATCTAATCCTATCTTCGATTCTTTGCCTGTAAGCATCCGAGAGTTGCTTGAACTTCGGCATCACATCTTTGATAACACTGATCATAAGATCACGATTCGCCTCTTCACTCAAGTCCTTTAATTCCATTTTCCCATCCCCATGTAAAATTATGAGATGGCCAGTGGGATCTATGTTTGCCTGAACCACATTCCCCATTCCTTCCGGAAGCGCTGTTGGGGAAATCGACATCGTTGCTGCGAGTGGTTGCATAAGTTTTGACAATGATTCGAAGAATACCGCTACGAGCCTTTTCTCTTCAGAAGTTAATTCGCAGATTTGACCAATATCATCTTGTACACTTTTTAATGAATCAAGGAGTTCCTGAAGGGATATTTGAACCTGCTTAGTCTTCTTCTGTTCTTCTTGGAACGGTAATTGTGCTATTTCTTGTGGTGGACTACCTTCTTGACTCATAAGGAGCATTTCCTTACTTAGCTTCTCACGGGTAGATTGCTAAAAGCCCTTGTATGTTGCGTCTATTTACATACACTAATTATTTAAGAGATCTCAAACTGAACGCGTTTAAGGTATGTTGTTCAAAGTTTGAGATAAGAATAGCGTATCGCAAGTCGTAGTACGTAATATTTATATCCCTTCCGCCATCTCTCTATACCATTGAGGCGAAGCTGTTTTGGGTTATGGACACCAAGGTCTAAGAAAGGCAGAGGAAACTAGCCGAATTCAAAGAGTTACTTCTATTCGACGGGACAACTACAAAATAACAGTGTCCATAAACAGAGAACGCTCCATGTCCCAGTCTCCCCTTTACCACAAATATGAAATCCAAAAATATGACCTTCATCCCAACTATAGCTTTGCTCATCTTGCTGACATGATTCCTAAGAACACTCCTGAATACATTGACAGTGGACAACGCTACGTGGAACGCATCGTCCGTGCACTCTACTACTTCAAACAATGCTCTCTCATAGGACCATCGGGAACTGGAAAAACTCACATCGTTTATCTAGTGGCAGAACTCTGCGGATTGCCAGTTTGGGAAGTCAACTGCGGCCTTCAAACATCTTCATATGACTTAATTGGGCGCTTTATTGGCCTTGGAAAAGAGAACTGGATCGACGGGATGGTTACTAGATGGCTAAGAGCGGGGGGAATAATGTACCTCGACGAGGCCAACATGATGAAGCAAGATGTTGCTACACGGCTTAATCCAGTTCTTGACACTCGAGGTCATCTTGTGCTGAACGAGAAAGACAACGAAGTTGTGGACAGACACAAATATGGATACTTAATCATCAGCATGAACCCTTATTCAGCAGAGTTTGCAGGAACCAAACCGTTGAACGCGGCTATGAGAAGACGCTTGGCTGTATGGATAAACTTCGGCTATACAAGCGTTGGCGACAAAATTTCACCTCTCGAAGTAAATATGCTTCTGAAACGCTCTAAAATTAGCGAAGATATGGCTTATAAAATCGTTCAAGTTGGCGCCGAGTTACGTAGACAATACAAGGCAGGAGACGTCCCTTACGGACCATCTCTAGGTGATCTGATAAACTGGGCTACTCTCATTTACGACGGCAACACTCCTAATGTAGCTGCTGAAGAAACCATAATTGCATTGACCAGTGATAATACTGAAGTGCAAGACGATATTAGAAGAGTCATCGAATCAGTTTTTCCTAAACCAAAATGATTTAGAATCATATCCCAACATGCGGTAATCTACATGGGATTCCTCGATTATGCCTGGGACGTCTCCCTTCAAAAAGATAACAAGAAAACAAGAATCAACTTAGACTCAAAACTTCAGCAACCAACTCTCACTTGGGATGACGCTGGCTTCAACATAGCTTTGCCCGCACCTTCCATATCAAAAGATGGACACATATCTTTCTTAGGATACGAATTTCAAGAAAACTCTGGAAAAGTCAAAGTTGGAAGATTATTCAGAGCCTGTGTTTCCCATTTGACTGTCCATACTTTACTGCCAATTGACGATGAAAATGCAGTTGCATCAACATCAAAACGCACACTCGTCGAATCTTTCTCCGAAACTCTAGTCCATGATGCTTACGTCAAAGCCTATATTTCAGCTAGGCATCAAGACAAGCTCGTCGACTTGGCTTTCGCAAATTCTTTTGCCTTTACAAAAATGAAGTCTGCTGAAAGAATCTTCAATTCAGCCACTCGAATAATGGCGGCTTTGCTGTCAAAGATTAACATAGGCGTTGTAAAAGGGATGCTTCGTCCAGAAGAAGAAGACACAGTCAACCATATACTTACCCGACTGAGTTCGCTCGAAGAAAAAATTGCTGTATCGTTGGCTGGAAAAGAAGCTAAAATCAGCGAAGCTTTTAACGAAACTGCAAATGACATAACCCAGATTCTCGAATCCCATGGACCTATCTTGGAAGCTCCTTCCCTACCACATACTGAACAAATTGGCCCATGCACTGTGTTCTCTCAACACGAGATACCATATGAGATTAAAATTGAACAAATCTTCAAGAAATCTCTGGAAACTTTAGGAGGAATACATCTGTCCAAAGGACCAATTGAGTCATACTGGAAAAAAGAAACAAACGCAGAGGCTCTGCAAGCTTTCGACTCGTGGGTGCATCAAAAAACTCGAGAACAGAAAATACTGGCGAGAATCGAGAAATACATACTGGGGACAAGATTCAAATCTGCCAGTTTTCCAAATGAAGATTATACTAAATATCTGAGGGCTAGAATTCTTCTTAAGGGGGGGAGTCGACGACTCTTGGACAGTCTTAGAGTTGCCATGGATGCTCTAGACGAAGACCCTAGAAAAGAACATGGACAATTAGACCTCACTGAAGTTATCCAAAAGATTGCAAGCAGGAGTCCGAGGACAGACGTTTTCATGAAGAATGAATATTTGAGCAGAAGTTTTGCTTGGGGAATTCTCTATGACGCAAGTGCAAGCATGAAAATTAAGGGTGAACTTGGTCGAGCACTGGCAATATGCGTTGCGGAAGCTACAAAAGAACTCCTGATGGACCCAAATTCCTGGTCTTTCTTTGCCTTCAGCGATCGTTTCTACATATTAAAGGATTCTTCAGAGGCGTATTCTCGCAGAGTACGCGCAAGAATCGGGGGACTAAAATTCAGTGGCTTAACGTACATGCCTGATGCTATTCAAGTTGCAGGAGAAATCCTTGCGCATAGATTTGACGAGCAAAGATTCTTGATAGTTTTCTCTGATGGATGGCCATACGGTTATCCGAACATATCAAGTGTACTGTCAAAAAGCATCAGCTCACTAGAGAAGAAAGGCGTAATAGTAATCGGAGTTGGCTTGGAAAGCGAAAGAATGAAGAACTTCTTCAAAATAAGTAGCGCTGTCTACAGCCAAAAAGACCTCATAAAGAAATTCTCAAAAATTTACATGAAAGCCTCAGCAGCTGCACTCGAAACCTAGAAGAAATTTACGTTTCTGGAGCCTGCTCCTTTCTATCCCGCTGCGTTAAATTACTTTGTTGAGCTTCTGCAGTAGCTCCAACTTTTTGCTCTTTTATAGGTGTTGTCGTCTCTTCTCGTGGCACCACAGCCGGCTGTGCTGCTGTCCTTTCTTGCGGTGCCGTATTTGTCGGGGGCTGCTGCAAAGTCCTCTCTTCTCTTGGCGCCGCGACTACTGTCTGCATAGTTTTCTCTTCTGTAGCTGTAGTGGCTGCAATACTTGCACTGATCTGTGCAATAGACATTGGCTGTTGACTCGAATGAAGCAAATTTGATGGGGGATAAGGTGCATCAATCAAAGTGGCTAACAAATACATAGACATGAAGACATTTTGGTATACTCTTTGAAACACGAAGGGAATCTGTGTCTCAGGATTTACTTCTAGCATTTTTTTGATTTCTTCATCTTTGCCCTGAAGCATAGCTACCCCGTCCACTTCATACTTCACTATGCTCGGTTTAGTCCCTACTTTTAAGGCAAAAGTCACACTAATCTGCCCAATTCGCCGCTCACTCTCTTCCATTCGCGCATTCACGTCAAAGCTGACTATCTCTCCACTTCCGACGTTCTCTGCCAGTCTAACCCCTAGCAAACTGTGAATTTTTACTCTGACTGCAACAGCTGGCGAACTATTTGACGGGCAAATATTCAATACCCCATTATTCAGTGGATTTTATAGATACTCAGTAAACAATCACCATTGGCCCTCAACAGTTTTTACTTTGTGTGTAAATCTCTGTTACACACAAAGCAACTCGATAATTTAACCTTCTACGTCTCTTTCAGGATAGAAAAATCAGCTATATATTGAAACTTCTTTTCAAATTCTTGGTCTTCCTTGTGGCGGAGAACGATTTTCTCTGGAACACCATTACAAATGTAAATTATGTATATTATGCCTTTGCCAAGTCTGGATTTTTCCAGCTCTATTATAGAGTCCCTTACCTTTTCTAGTCGCCCTATTTTTCCATTAATTTCTTCTATAGCCTCAAAGAGAATCTCAGCTTCACTATGCTCAGATGCGCTGAGAACGATTTCCCTGAACTGAATCCAACCATCAGTTGACGATTTTGTCTTTTTTGATTTGCCTTTCTTTTTTGTTGTCTTAGCTTTTCCTTTCGGTTTCGTCTTTTGTAGTGCCGCCATTTTTTTAGCCCATTCTTTGTTTTCCTGCACAGCTTCTGAATCTCGCAGGAAAGAGCCAAGCCATTGGCTGTATTCTTCTGCCATTAATTTATATTGCTCTATGTCTTCTTCTAGAAATTCGTTTATTTCTTTTATTGAATAGAAACTGCGTATCTCTGTAACAACATTTCCCAACTTCTACACCAAAAACGTAGTTAAGAGTTTCTAGCCCTCCCTTGCTATCACAGGTTTTCTTATTTCTTCATATTGAAGCATTTCAGAGGGTTCTTTCTCGTCTGGCGAGACCGCTTTTTGCAGATTTTTTAGTTCGTGTTTGATTTTCTCTAGGAGGCCAACTCTCTGGCTTATGTTCTTTCGGTAGGTTTTGATTGCCTTTTCAAGCTCTGGAATGATGACCATCATGACTGCCAAGATCGTGTCTGGGGGATAATCTTCCAGAAGTTTCGAGTCCACGTTATCGTCGTTTCTAATTATCGTCAAGTATCCTTCCTTGTTAAATTTGATTTTTCTGGCTCCCCTTAGCTTTGATATGCAATCTGGATGGATGTTAAAGGAAATCTTAAGATTTTTCAGGATTTGAGTTAAAAGACTGCAGAGCTCTTTTATCAGTTTTTTCTCCTCCAAAACGAAATCAGTTAGCTGCGAAGTCTCTTCACTTATTGCTTTCATAAACTCGTTAAACTTGCTCCTAATCTCTTCATGCTTTTCTTTTGTGTCCCTGCTTTCTTCTACCTCTGCTGCTGCTTCGTTTTGTGGTTGGCTTGTATATGGAAAATAAGCATCGTCTTGAGGAAGTGGCTGCCATGGAACATTTTCACTTTGGCTTTCTTGCGATTTCTCTTCCAGTTCTTCTGCCATTCAATCATCACCTATGAACGTGTACAGTTTTCTACAACGTTTTCGTAAAATAAGAGAATTTGTATGTGACAAAGCCTTACACACCAAGAGCTCTTGCCAATAATTCGCTAGAAAGTCCGCTTACTCTCTTTAGATTCAGAAAAATCATAAAAGCAATAGTAAAATGTGGGTGCTTGCAGAGACTGCTTCTTTTGTACATTCATTAAAATAGAATACGAGTATGCCCAAAAAATTCTGTGGGTGTTGTCCACCTTATTTGCCAAAATCGATTTTTCTAAAATTGTTGAAAGGCTTTTGGTGATCGGCCAGACACTCTTTTAGGTAGTCTTTCAATGTCTCGCCAGCAACTACCTCTATGTCGTAGTCTCTGGGATCTATCGAATGTTTATAGTTTCTCGCTGGAATCATGACCTTTCTGAAGCCCCATGCCTCGGCAGCCTTGATTTTCTCGTGAAGTCCGCCTACAGCTGTTACGGGTATTTCTCCATCCACACCGACGTTAATTTCGCCAGTAACGGCGACGTCTTGACGGATTGATTTTCCTTCTATCAAGGAGCAGAGTAGAATGGTCATTGTAACGCCGGCGCTTGGTCCGTCAACGCCGTAAGATTGAGCAAAGTCTATGTGAGTGAAAAAGTCTTGAGCCACGTCTACTCCATATTTTTGTAAAATGACACTTCTGACTTTTGCGACGCTGTCCGTAATAAACCGTTCTTTGCCACCTTTTGCGATTCCAGTTACTTTGTAGTATCCTTTCAGGTGATTATTATTTCCATTGTCACGCTTCTCTAGAAACCCTTTGACGGTCAATACGTTGCCCGTCATTTCACCGCTGTATGGATCAGCAACGACTGCTAGACCGTAAATTCGACCAAGTCTTGCACCTTCGGGTTTAATGTCAAGAAGTTTGCCTCTTTCGCTTATTTGGTGTTCAAGGATCTGCTTCTGAATTGTTTTGCAATGTTTTTCTATAGCTTCCCTCACATATTTTCTGTCAACAACTATGCAACCTTCCCTAATAGCTAAGGTCGCAGCAGTTTTCACTATAGATATCATTGGCCGAAATTTTGTCGTTAATCCGTCTCTTTTGTTGCTTCTTCTACGTCCTTCATCTATAATCTCTTCACATGCTTCTCTGCTGAAAGGTATTAGATGGAAACGTGAAACTTCTTGAGCAACAAATTGAACACATTTCCTTCGATTTTCAACAGTGTTGGGCATGTCGTTGTTCATTCTAACAACCTTGCCGTAGCCGTAGATTCTGTCCATAAGAGCAGGGTGTACATGTCCAATGCTGTCAAAGTTTCCAGCCCCTACCAGAAAGCACATGCATGGCACCGGTTCGGTAGCTACAGCCATCGCCGCGGTATTTCCTTCGTCCCAGCGGCTTCTCAAAGTAATAGATAACTGTCCATCTTCCAGTACAGTTAACAAAGTCACTGTCTGGGACGGATTCAAGTTTTTAATCTCGTCAATGAAGAGGATGCCCGTATGTGCCCGGTGGACATCACCTGCCGACACCCTTTGATGTTCTGGTGTTCCTAAACCGCCAGTCTGCAGCGGGTCCCAAGCGATGCTGCCGAACAACTGTGCCGAACCATGACCTGTTGCGTCAATGAATGGTGCAACTCTCTTGGTGTTGTCCACTATGAGTTTTGGCACTTTAGTAGCCTTAGCTCCCCCAACACCTTTTGCGCCTCCCATCATTCCAAACCGTCCTAAAGCAACTACTAGTATCAGAAACATGAGCATCATGCCGGCTGGCAGGAATGTAGTGGTGCCTATGGAAACGAAGGCGTCCAGTATGTACGTGGCAAAGTTACCTCCATACGCTTCTTGGACTGGTAACCCAAACGCGTTAGCAACATTGGCGTCCCATTGTAGTTTTTGTTGCAACAGATAGTAAAAACCCGCGAACATGAAGATAGATGCCACTCCGATCATCAAATAAATCAGAGCTTTCATTCCCACTTTTTGGAGAAAAAGTTTTTTGGTTTCTTTCAATTTTTGCTTAAAGATTACTTTTTTTCCTTCACCTGCAGGGTGGCAAGAAATTTTTGGTTCGCTGGGAATCAAATTGTTTTGCCAACAAACAACATCTTGAAGATGAATTTTATGCTTTTTATATAACTCAGTTAAATGAACAGCAAGTGCCCTGCCGATAAGAGACTTTCCAGTTCCCGGGTCGCCTAGCAGAAGTAAGTAAGGGCCTGGGGGAGCCGCCTTCGTGGCATTTGGTTTTTCTTTGTCAGGGTCTTTCCACGCGTCATACCATTTTTCTTTCTCAAGATTTTTGAGTTTGTGAACCCATTCGTCAAGGCACAAGTAGCACTCGTTCAAAGCACGTTCTTGTCCGATGACCCAATCAAGAAGGTTGTCGGAGACGGGATAGCCTTCGGTAGATTTGAAGGTTCTCCAGTTCCATTTCTTTCCACGGATCGTTTCTATTTCTTCTCCGAAATAATCCACTATTCTCCCTTCTGAACTTTCACAATGATGCGAGGCGGTCTCATCAGAAAACTATGTCTCTAATCTTAATATACAGCTTATTTTCCACTAATTCATATGTCTCTTTCAAGAATATGTCTGCCAGATTTTGGATGTGTTGTTGATTTCTAATTCATATTGTGAGTTCAGAAGTATAAAATAGAAGTTGAACTCAGAACTCGAACTTACTTCGATTCAGATTTAGAATATTTAAGGATGGTTTGCTCATGGAAACAATTGTAGAAAGCCCCCAAAAAGTTGTTAAACTTTATGACAAAAACACTGGGGTATGGAAATTTGTTAGAAAAGATAAGGGACCAATTAGATCCATAGAACTCATTGAGAATATGTTTCAAAAGCTCGGTCTGTCTAAGAACGAAATCAGAGTCTATGTTTACCTTGCTCGTTTCAGAGAACAAAAAGCAAGTGAGATTTCTGAGGCACTTAGTCTCCACAGAACAGAAACCTACAGAATACTGCGAGACTTGGAAAAGAGAAGCTTAGTATCATCAGTTTTCGAGAAGCCTTTGAAATTCATCGCTACACCTTTCGAACGGGCAATAGATGCTCTTATCGAGGCAAAGAAGCTGAGAATCCAGCGGTTAGAAAGGAAAAAGAAAGACTTGATCAACATATGGCTCTCTCTTCCCCGTCCTGAAGTGAAACAGAACAGAAAGGAAGTCTTCCAGATACTTGAAGGTGAAGAGCAGATTGGTTTCAAGGCAAACGAAATAATCCAAAACGCGCAGGGTGAAATCAACGTCTTTGCCTCTGAAGAAGACCTTGCAAGATTATACCATTCAGGTTTTATGGATAAACTTGAAAGGCTTTCAAAGAAAGACTTCGATGTTAAACTTCTGACATGTAATTCGCCGAAAAGCCGCTTTTTTGTTGAAAAAATAAGGCTGACGAATATGAGGTATGCGCTTTCAGATGTTAAAGATGTTCCCACGTTCATTTTGGTGGATCAAGAGCAGCTTCTCCTTACAATTAGAAAAAATACTGAAAATTATGGCGGAAAAGCGAAGCGGGCGAAAATTGCGGCTTTGTGGACGAATTACGGGGCTTTCGTTAAGGCTTTAGGGAAGCTTTTTTCGGAGTTGTGGAAGGTTGAAGAACCCTTGAAAATCGTTTCTTCATCTTAGAAAACCACATTTTGTCACCGTATTTGAAAGAATAAACGTCGATTTTTATCGTTGCGTTGCGTCTTGTTTCGTTACACACAAACGAACATACTTCGCCGCGACATACTTTTGTATCAATAGTTGTTAGGTGGAAATATTATGAAGCAAGTTTTAAGAAACAGGAAAGGTCTCAGCACAGTTGTTACAACTTTGATTATCCTAGTAGTTTCGGTGCTGCTTGCAACGGTGGTCACCTTCTACGCCATCAACGTAACAACGACCAGGGTTCAAGAAGAGAGTTTGCAACTGTCTAAGCAACATATTTGGCATAACGGTGCAGCTTTTGCAGAAGCAGCTGTTCTCATAATAAACACTGGCGGACGAGACATAGTAATGGACAAGATCACAGTTAGAGGTCAAGAATGCGCATGGAGTACGGTTTTCTACAACAAAACCACAAGCACCATCAACGCTGATCTTCAATATAATTCGACGCTTACGGATGGCGGTAGCATAACTATTGGCACGACACCGTACACATTCTCTGCAGCTAGCGACGATTTGATTTTGAAGTCCGGCTGGACCATGGTAATATACATAGCTAATCCTGACCATGTATCAGTCAGCGACATAGGCGTTACTATTGGCATTACAGTCTTCACTGCCAACGCTCAATACTACAAAGAGTGCAACGTGGAAGCATCAGAATAACAAACCTTCCTTTTTTCATTTTCTTTGAATATATAAAGCAAATACCTGTAGTTTGATCTGTTTGTCAAACTCGAGGATAATGCGCTTTCAGGATGTGTAGTATTGTTCTACACACAAATTATCTTATTTCTTAAACGCTAAACTCTCGCCGATAAACGGAGAGAAAAAAATGAAAAGTCTTTTGAAGAGTAAGAAAGGGCTCAGTACCGTAGTGACAACGCTGATAATCTTGGTAGTCTCAGTGCTACTTGCAACTGTCGTTACTTTCTACGCCATCAACGTGACCACAACCAGAGTAGAAGAAGAAAGCCTGCAAGTTTACAAGCTCCACACATGGCATGATGGCAACGTCTTTGCTGAAACGGGATTCCTAATAATCAATACGGGCGGTCGTGACATGGTTCTGGACAAAATCACTGTTAGAGGACAAGAATGTGCGTACACTAATGTGTGGTATAATAAAACCACTTCTACCATAAACGCAGATATACCTTATGTTACACCTACTAACGCTACTACAGGTGTTCTACCATCATATGTAATCATTGGCGGCACAAACTACACGTTAACTCAAGGATCTGCTGGAAGCGATTTGATTTTGAAGTCTGGCTGGAGCATAATAGTCTACATATCTAACCCAGATCACATTTCAGTTAGCGACATCGGTGTCACTGTGGGCATCAACGTCTTTACTGCCAATGCTCAGTACTACAAAGAAAGCAACGTAGAAGCAGCCTCTTAGAAAAGAGGCATACCCTTTTCTTTTTTCCCATTTTTTATGAGACGATTACAGCGTCTTTGAATACGTATGCTGTATTCTGATGTGTAGTACTGTTTTACACACAAACCGTATTATTGCTTCTTCAAGAACCATTGGTTGAAGCTTCGTAGCTTACGGTTGCTAGTGAGGGCATGTTAATTGAATCGCAGAAAAAGGAAGGTAGCGTTACGTTTCTTGCTGTCAAAAAGAGCAACTGCACTGCCTGTTTCATTTCTCATGTTATTTGTCTCCCTCACTCTAATCGTATCAGCAACCTACTACGTTTCTGTGGCTAAAATCCAAGCAAGAGGACAACTTCTCAACATAGCCGTGGCAAAACAAAACATGATCTGCTTCGAAGACTCTATAGGATTTACAGAGTGGTTTCCAGGCACTTCCAGCGTCTATCATTTCGAGGACTCGGGTGGTATATTTAAAACATACCCCGTAGCGAAAAGCCTCTTAGTAAACGTTACAGACAACGATACATTCTACGCTGTGGTTTTTAATAGCAGCATAGGAAAGGCTGTTTACGAGTTACCATCAGCTGAAATTGCGGTGTCTACGTTTTATATGAGTGGCGATAGGAGAGCAGTGATCAACCAAAGCGCGTTTACAATGGCGCAGCTCTATTTATCGCCTGGAATACCCTCGCCAGAGTTAACGCTTACCTATCGCCCTCTAGCAACCATAAGCGAAACTGGCTTCAGTCAAGGAAAACCAGTAAACACGCTTAGACTTTACATAATCAACTTGAACACGTCAACAACCCTGATTGCCCAAGGCGAATTCAACATCAAATCCACATGCATAAATGTAGTCTCCAACCTGCAAACCTACAATTTCTCCTATCCGATAACCTCCATATTCGTTAAAGCAACTTTGGATGGAAGAAGCGACGCAGTGATACTTCCAGTATCAAGCAACGCAAGCGGAGCCTTCGTAAAAGTTGAAACCTTGGTGTGCAATGTCAAGCTGGAGAGGATACAGGGAGGAGCTTGAAGATGCCGGCAATAGCGCCAAGTTATCTCTATGCCTTCTTCGCTTTGGTCGCAGTATCCACTATTCTCATTTCTTCCTTCAGTGCCTATGCAGCGACCTTAAGAACCATACCAGAGATGGAGCAATTGGAAAATTTGCTGGGCCGCATAGCATCAAAAGGATACGAGCTCATAACATTAACAACCGTAACAAACTCAACTTCAGAAGCGGTTTTGCAGCTACCTTCAGCCATCGGCAACAAACAATACTGGATTAGACTTCGCAACATGACCTCAAAAGCATGGATTGAAGGTGCTTTGGGGTCAATACACAAAGGCAACATAGCCAACAGAGTATATCTCCCAAAAACGGTTTCTGCCCTAGGAAACTACTCTAGCGGCTACGGTCCAGCAGTTTTAAAATGTTACATGAACGGGTCAACGGTCAATCTTCATCTTAATACTTGGAGGGAAAATGTGTGAAGGTAAAATTGCGAAAAAAAAGAAAAGGAAAAACGCAAGAAAAAATAAAATTCAGCATTTCAGAAGAAGATTTAGCTGGATACTTAAACCTAAAAAGATGGACTGTCCCCGAAGGATACACTGAGACTGAAACTTACCCGCTAAAAGCTCCCTTCTCTTACGCATCTATAGTTCAAAACGAAGAAACGGGAGCATACCTGTATATTGTCGACGAACTACCTCTAACAAAAGAAGAAAACGACCTTTTCTTCAGAATGAGAAACATCTCGGAATATGAACTTCAAGCTCCCGAAGGCGACGAAACACTAAGCGAGTCCTTCCACACCCAAATGCCTGACATAATTGACTCGCACCAAAAAGTGTTCCAGAATGTTTCTACCATAAGCCTCAGAAAGATACTGCACTATCTGGAACGGGACATTGTCGGTTACGGAAGAATCGATCCATTAATGTTCGACCCCTACGTAGAAGACATAAGCTGCAGCGGAGTCAACAAAAACATTTTCCTTTGGCACAGACGATACGAAAACATTAGAACAAACATTTTTTTCAGGGAAGAACAAGAACTCGACGATTTTGTCATGAAGATCGTTCACAAAGCAGGAAAACACGTTAGCATAGCCTTTCCCATAGTAGACGTCACTCTACCCGGACAGCACCGTCTGGCAGTATCCTATGGAAAAGAAACAACCCCCTCAGGAACAAGCTTCACCATACGAAAGTTCCGAGAGGACCCCTTCACCATAGTTGACTTAATTGAAAACGAGACCATAGACGAGAACATTGCAGCATACTTGTGGCTTCTGATGGAAAACAAAATGTCGGTGATGATCATGGGTGCGACAGGAGCAGGCAAAACAACTGCACTGAACGCAATAGCATGCTTGATAAGACCCAACTACAAGATAATTTCTGTTGAAGAAGTTGCTGAAATTAACCTGCCTCATGAGAACTGGACTGCGACCATTGCCCGCTCAGGATTCGGAGTGGAAGGCGAAGGAGAAATCACACTCTACGACTTGATAAAATCAGCTGTACGACATCGTCCAGACCTGATTATTGTGGGGGAGGTGCGGGGCGAAGAAGCTTACGTACTCTTTCAAGCTCTTGCGACAGGACACGGCGGTTTATGCACTCTACATGCGGAAGACGTAGAGACGTCGATTCAAAGATTGACACAGCCTCCGATGAACATTCCATCATCCATCATTCCATTAATGAACTGTGCAATTATCGTAAAGCATGTTAGAACACCTATCTTCCTAAGCGGTGAGAAAAGGCTTTCCAGTAGAAAATTCATTCGAGTGGCTGAGATAAAAAATGCAAACTCGATAAAAGACGCATTCACATGGAGTGCTTCTACAGATACTTTTCAAGAAGACCTGAGCAACAGCTACTTGGTAGCTAAGATTGCGAGGAATCTTGATATTTCAATTGAGCAAGTTTTAGATGATTTAGAACAACGGAAAAAAACGTTGCTAAACATGGCAGAGCGTAATATTCGAGATCATCGTAGCGTAAATGTTGTCTTGAGCAAATATTACTACAATCCTAAAGGTTCGAGAAAGATTGAGTAGGTGAGAGCACGTTGGCGTCTAGCTATAATCCACTAAATATATTCCGTTCAATGATAACGTTGCTTTCTGGAAAGCAAAAGGCCTCCGAGATTGATAAAGAGATGCCTTTCACTGTAATGTTGTTTACTTTGATGGCAGCTAGCGGAATCGCCGTTTATGATGCGTGGAAAAAAATGAGTCGAATCAGTTTGCTGCCCAAAACTCAAAAGGAAGCTCAGGAAGTGGTGCGGCAAGTTGAAGTTTTAGGATATGACCCTTTGACCGTGATGTACAGAAAAGCTGAAGAAGCAACCTCAAAAACTTACCACGACTTCCTTGGGGGCTATGTTTCCTCGGTAAAAAGCGGTATAAACGTGGTTAATTTCTTAAGAAACAAACTTCATTCAATCCTAGAAGTACAAAGTGCAGGTGCATTTCGTTCGATTGAAAAGCTGGGAACATTGGTTGAGGCGTATGCGGTTATGCTTATTGTTACACTTTGTATTTACATTCTGTATGTTGTAATGTCTGCAACAAACACTTTTGAGTCTACGTCTGTAGGTATGGCCTCTTCATCTTCACAACCCCTCATGTATGCTTTGATTTTTCTCGCAACTCCATTTACCACATTAATTTTCATGGCTATAGCTAATCTTGCGCGTCAAAGCAACTTACTCTCTATCAAAGAAGTTTACCGCAATGTTATATTCTCGAGCGGAGCTGCTTCAGGATTCTTTGCCGCTGCGATGTTCTTGCCACAACTAGGTTTCATTATTGAAATGTTGACTTTACCAGGACTAGTAATAATTTGCCTCTTGGCCATTTCTCTGCCTCCTGCTTTTGCTTACCGGAAAATCGCAAAAGAAAACTTTGCCGCAGAAGAAGCCATGCCCAGTTTTCTCAGAGACGTAACCGAGTCTAGAAAAATCGGTCTTTCACCTGTGAAAAGCATCATCCACGCCACCAAAAGGACAGGATATGGATCATTCAATGAAACTTTGCAGCTTGTTCGCAGCCAAATTGAGTGGGGAGTTCCGCTTAGAAAGATTTTCAGCAACATAACAAAGCAAATTCGAAGCTGGCCAGTTTTGGTGTACTTCCTAATTTTGATTGAAACCATAGAGTTTGGTGGCGGTTCTGCAGACGCGTTAGAAATATTATCTAATTATAGTGAAAGGACAAAAGAGATAGAGGCGGACAAGCGGGCCACACTCAAACCCTATGTTATGTTAGCCTTCGTTTGGAGCGTGCTGATAGCCCTCACAACCTCCATAGTGGCAATAACAATCGGCGTCCTAACCCAAATCACCGTGCCAAGCTCTTCACCAGCCACGTTCGGCTCTATGCAACATCAAATCCTAATATTTTCTATAGGTATAATCCTTCAATGCTGGATGTCCGGCTTTTTCATAGGCAAAATAAGCGAAGGCACTTTTGCGGCGGGCTTTAAATATTCAGCGATGCTTGCAGTCACTGGCTATGTCTCTCTCATTCTGTCTCAAAACTACCTTGCTGGGATGCTTGGAGCTGTATCAGGATAGGAGCGTGGCTTTAAAGAGATGCCTGCATCTTCGGTGGACACATTTTTTGCATGTTCGCTAATGGTCATTCTCATTGTTTCAGCAATGGTTGGCACAGCTAAGGTTATGCAGCCCTACATAAACGATCTATCAAACATGAACGGAATGGAACGTTGCAGAGGTTTGGCTGAATACCTACTTCTAAGCACAGGTAAGCCGTCCAATTGGGGAAAAATGGCAGACGTTGCTCCAACAGCTTTCGGTTTGGCATCAGAAACTCAAAGGCCTTATGAACTTGATTTAGACAAAGTTTCCCGACTGAACAATAACAGCATCCACTCAATTACTTACCAAGAGATTTCAGCAGCCTTAGGAACCAAAGACATATCTCTAAACATAAAAATTCATCCCCTATTTGAGGTTTCCATAAATTTAGTCTCGAACCAAAGTGGAGAAACAGAAACCACCTATACGTTTCAGGTTTCCACAAGTAAATCCGGGTTTCCAGTTTCGGCGTGGTTGCAGTGTTACACAGTTGTCGAAACATACAGCAACAACGTTTCCTCTTCAACTGGCTCTAACGGAGTAGACCTTGTAAACGCTACCTTACCTAATTCGCCTAACGGAATGGCGTTATTTATGGTGTTTGCGAAAGCAAAAGCGGATTCTCGAATGATGGCTTTTAACGTGCATTCCTTTAGTCATAACTCTGAAACTCCCGAACCTAATGGAACTTTTCTCCAACTCAGCCCCTTAAACTACGTCTTAAACGTCTCTTTTCAATACCAGACAGTAGAGATTTCGAACGCTTACGTCTTCACCTGCAACTATCATTTCAACCTCTCACAAATCGCTGCTGGAAACCAAGCAGTTGAATATAGTATTCCACATCTTCTAGACGTCAGTCCTATGATGCTTGTGCTCAATGGAAACAATGGTTCAACTTCTTTTGCAGAATGGACTGCATATCCACAGTTACCATTAGAAATTGGTGCAGACTTTGTCGATTTGACCACTATGTCGAAGACTGCAGCTTTAACTTACATTGTTAGCATAAACTCAGTCCTTTACGAGTCTATTATAACGTGTAGGAGCGTGCAAAACTACGATGCCTAACAATAGGGGACAGATGAGAATCGTTGAAGCGTTTCTGTCAGTTCTGCTGTTGTTCTCAGCCTTGACCATGACCACTCTGATTTCTCCTGCATCCAACCCTGGTAAGGACAACGACTTGACAACTATGGGAATGCAATTGCTTGTATCTATGGACAATGATGGTCAACTCGGCAGACTTGTTGACGATGGAAACTGGACTACTTTGGCAGATGCATTGAATACACTGTTGCCAGTAGGCGTCTCCTACAATTTCACAGTTTACAACGAAAATCTGCAACCAGTCAACAACGTCTCCATCTCAAACGGCATAATGCCAAACCAAAACGTAGTTTCCATTCAATATCCCTGCGCCAGTGCAACCTCACAAGGCAGCTATTATCTCCTTCGCTTGCAACTAGCAACAGCAAGGTGAACCAACTGTGAAAAGAAGAAAAAATCAAAGACACTGTTCGGGGCAAATTCTAGTGTTGGCAGTCTTAGTGGTAAGTCTTGTTTTGTTATCGACGCAGCTTTACATCTACGAAGTTGGCAGATCTCTGGATGGAATCGAGTCAATAAGGGTAAACGATTTTGTGTTAGCTGTGAAACTCGGCTCGAAACATGTAGTTACCGGCGCGTTGGCTAACATCTCGGTTGGAGGTGAGGGGCCAATTCTTTCCGCAAATCTGGAAAGATGGGCATCCTTCACGGGTGGCTTGTACATGTTTGGTAAGCCGGTTCTCAATCATACACTTAGAAATGCGCCGCCATACACTAACGGAAGCCGTCTATCATGGGACACTGATGGATTTGGCATCACAAGTGCTTATGCCAACTTTGATTTCTCACTTTCTGATCGCCAAGTCAATGTTAAATTGCCCTACGCTGTGAACATAACTACGTCACTTGTCGTGGAAGGCATATATCAAACGTTGCAAGACGGCGTGAAGCAAATAAACGTTACCTGCAACGTGCTGAATGAAGGAAACCCTGCACTGGCTGAAAACGTCACTGTGTTATACGAAGATTCTGGTTCTTGGCAGCGCGCAGACAAACAAAGTAGCTATAGTTTTGCTGATTATGGAAATGGAACTTATCTAGTATCCTTTGAGGCAGATATCCCCGGAGAAAACGTAAACGTCTCTGTTCAAGTGTACGACATAAGAGGGATATATGTCCAAGCAAACGCAACGTGCACGAGTGTTACATGAACTAGTAGGCTATCACTCAAAGGGCGTGCCCATTGGGAGATAGAATTAAATCTTCTATTGATCGTTAAGATTTGTTGTAAAGGTGGTTAATGTTGAACTTGCTGCAGATATACCTATTGAACCTGATAGTCACTGTGGGCATGTTTCTCGTTCTAACGTTCAGAGCTTGAGTTGAACTCAGAAATTACAAACTAATGTGAAAAGAGTTGGAGTGGCGCAAAACCTACAATACTGCTGGTCGCATCTTGAGGGCTGAAAAAGAGCTTTTCACCGAGGTCAAAGGCGGAGAAGAACTGTATAATCTGCTTCTTGAAATGTTCAAAGCAAAAGAAGAATAGACTACGGGCAGTGCCAGCATGCTAATATGTTCTTAGGTCTGTCCATCTTCTCCTTTCCATAACGACTCAAAGGCTTGGTTAAGTGTCTCTGCGACCGCGGAGAAGTAATGAAAAGTCCTTTGGTGATGTCTCGCTTTTCTTCAACCACCCTCTTTTGCAGATCCGAAGAGCGAAACCCACACTTTGAGCATCGAAATCCCTGACCTACCCCCATAGAACTCATTTTTTTACCGCATCTCAGACATTTCGGATTGTGAGATGCTAGTTTAGGTGCAAGTTTGAGGGCTCGTAACTTTTCAAGATTAATCGTTAACGGATGTTTTATGGAGCTTGGCCTGACTCCGCCACAAACTTCCACTACGTCTCCAATGATTAGTTGTCTTGCAATCTTCCGCAGAATACCAGTTGGTTCATACGCAGCACAGTCCACCTTGCCTGTTTCATCTTTTATCGAGAATACCCTATGTCTCCGAGGAACCAGTTTAGGCCTCGAAGCTACGATACCAATGACAATTATCGGATAGTATGGCTGGATGTCGCCTATTGTTTTGACTTTTTTCAGGTGGGCATCTGTTCCGTGATTTGTCCGGAAAACAACCCATCTCTCTATCGGCTCCAACGGTCGAATCATTTTATAGGCTTGAACAACTGCTTCTGCAGTTTCTCCCCTGACACCGTAGAGAATAGGATCTGGACCTCTGGGGGTAATGAGGATACGTTTGGTTTCAGGGTCGATATTGTTGAAGGTTTGGGATCTGGTTTTCCGGTCCATTTCTCTGACGGACGCTGAGTCTAATCGTCGGTGGCTACCTCGGTTTTCGGGTGTTCTATACGCTATTACTTCATAAGTGTGGTCTCCGTCCAAAGTTTCACCTATTGCGGCTAGGGCGCCGACTATACCATACCCTGTTCCGTAGCCCAACGCTTCTGCCTTGAACCTTCTTATGAGCTTTAAAGCATCCTCCATTTTGACGATGCTTTGAATAGTTTTTTTAGCGAAAATCTTGATTTCTCGGGGGATTTCAGCGCCTTGAAAAAAGACGATGCCAGGATCTGTGTCTTTGAAACCCAATTCTGAGTTTTCTTCTACAGTGTCAGCTACGGTTTCAAAGACCGTGTCTACTATGTTTTCGTTGCATGTCATTCGCAGGCAGAGGGCACCATTTCCTCTGGTTTTCCAAGGTACATTGGGGTTCAGGCGGATGAGGTTGGGGTAATCATTGAATGTAGCGCCTAGTTTCTGCAGTTTCTCTACGAGTAAGGCAGCTATGTAGGTGGTGCATCCGCCTTTTGGAGAATCTGTGTCGTCGAAGCCGACATGTAAGGTAACCATTAGCAATTCAGCGTGTTTGAATGTTTGTAATCTGTGATAAAAAGTCTGTGCCGAAGATGAAAAAAGAGAAAAGGATTGTTTTATGTGGAGGCTGCTGGTTCTTCGACTACTATCATGGTTAGTGTGGAGCGGACTTTGTCGAGTCGTCGCACGTGCCATGTGACTATTTCTTTGAGTTTGTCCATAGTATCTGCGGTGATTTTTGCGACTACGTCGTAGACTCCATAGACTGCGTAGGATTCTGTCACTCCTTGAACTCCTTTTAAGGTGTTTAGCACATCGCTTTCTGAGCCGATTTCGGTGTTTATTAGCACAAAAGCTACTGGCAATTTATCATTCCTCATCTCCTATTTTAGAGGTGTAACCTAAAATATTTTGCTACTTTCGGTGCTGAGCATCAATGTATTGATCCATTTGCTTCATGAATTTCCACAGACTTCTTTGTGGCTGGGGGCTGTGGGGTTGACTCCTCTGGCTTCGTGTCAAGCATAGTGATGATGAATTCTTTGTTTCCAAACCCCTTGATAGCTATTTTGTATGCAATTTTGGAAAAATATAAACGTTGGTCTGCGGACTAGTGTTTCTCTTCAAATAGCAAGTATAAGGTGAGATTGTTGGAAACGTTAACTCATGATATAGTTATAGTGGGAGCTGGCATGGCTGGCCTTAGAGCTGCAATTGCCGCTGCCGAGGTTAACAGAAAAATCGACGTGGCCGTAATTTCTAAAGTCTATCCCGTACGTT
The DNA here is from genome assembly GCA_023131225.1 of Candidatus Bathyarchaeota archaeon. Classification (NCBI taxonomy): domain Archaea; kingdom Thermoproteati; phylum Candidatus Bathyarchaeota; species Candidatus Bathyarchaeota archaeon. The sequence goes on from JAGLZW010000007.1 coordinate 78,108, forward strand.
CGCACTCGGTCTGCGCACAAGGCGGCACCGCTGCTATGCTAAGAGAGGGTGACTCTTACAATTTACACGCTTGGGACACCGTTAAAGGGTCGGATTTTCTCGCAGACCAAGACGTTGTAGAGTTCTTTGTCAGGAAAGCTCCTGAGGAGATCATTACATTAGACCATTGGGGGCTCCCATGGAGCAGAACCGAGGATGGAAAAATAAATCAACGTCCTTTTGGCGGTCACAGTTTTCCAAGAGCATGCTTTGCAGCTGACATGACAGGCTTTCACGAGATGCATGCATTGGATGGAAAAGCTAAGGCATATGATAACATAAAATTCTATGATGAATGGTTTGTTACTTCCCTTATCGTTGAGGATAACGTTGCAGCAGGTTTGACGGCAATAGAACTGAAGACTGGTGAAATGGCCATCTTTCGCAGCAAAGCCGTCATAATGGCGACTGGCGGCTATGCACGTGTATATCAGTTTACAACATTTTCCCATACGGCGACTGGAGATGGGATGACTATGGCCTATCGAGCGGGTGTACCTCTAAAAGACATGGAATTTATCCAATTCCATCCCACAGGGATGGTTCCATCGGGGATATTGATTACTGGGGGCGCCCGTGGCGAAGGGGGATACTTAGTCAATGCTAAGGGTGAGCGTTTTATGAAACGCTACGCGTCTGAAAAGATGGAGTTAGCTCCACGAGACATTGTTTCCAGAGCAGAGACAATAGAGATTCAGGAGGGACGTGGACTAGAAGGCCCTTATGGACCTTACATAGCCTTAGATCTTAGACATTTGGGCGAGGAGAAGATAAACGAGAGGTTACCTCTTATCCGCGACGTTGCTATAAAACTGAGTGGAGTAGACCCTGTAAAGGAACCAATACCTATCAGGCCAGCAGCTCACTACTCTATGGGAGGAATTCATGCTAACATAAAGACGGAAACGCCAATTTCAGGGTTTTACGCTACTGGCGAATGCGCTTGTTTAAATGTGCATGGAGCAAATAGGCTCGGCACTAACTCGACGTCTGATTGCCTAGTTTTTGGATTTGTTGCTGGCGAAGAAGCTGCCAAATACGCTCTTTCAAACAGTTTTCGAGAAATTCCACGTGAAAAAATCTTGGCAGAGGAAAGAAGAGTTTTTGACGAAATTTTGGGCAGCGAAGGCGACGAAAAAGTTCCTGTTATCAGAGATGAGTTGAGAGGTATCATGAGTGGGAAAGTGTGGGTATTCAGAAAAGGCGACGAACTGGAGAGCGGTTTGAAGGAACTAAAGAGGCTCAAGGAGAGATTCAAAAACATAAGGGTTGAAGACAAAGATAGGCAATTCAACACTGGGCTTGTAGCAGCCTTGCAGCTTGACTTCACCTTGGACCTATCTGAAGCTACGATAGCAGGCGCACTTGCTAGAACAGAATCGAGAGGAGCTCATACCAGACTTGACTGTCCCAAGCGTGATGACGGAAATTGGCTGAAACACACTATTGCTTACTACACAAAGGAAGGCCCCAGACTCGAGTACATTCCAGTTACCATAACCAGGTGGCCTCCTGCCGCAAGAGCCTATTAGGAGATGAATATGCGTGAATTCTCAAGTTGAGAAAACTGTTGAATTCAAAATACACCGTTTCAATCCCCAAAACGAAAGGCATTACATATCTACGCACAAAGTACCCGTCTGCAAGGGGATGACCTTGCTTGATGCTTTTATGTATATCAAAGACAATTTTGATGGGGCGCTTACGTTTAGGCATTCATGTAGAATGGGAGTGTGTGGAAGTTGTGGAATTATGGTTAACGGAAAACCCATGCTGGCCTGTTACACACAAGTACTGCATCTAAACTCTGACACCTTGGTCATCGAACCGCTCCAAAACATGCCCGTCATAAAAGACCTAGTTGTGGACATCCAACAATTCTTTGACACATACAACCGAATAACCCCCGTCTTAATCAAGCCTGAGGAGGCGTTTAAGAAGCCTGACGAATTTATACAATCACCAACGGATCTTAAAAAGTACTGGGACTTGACACTATGCATCAAGTGTTCTATATGTTATTCTGCATGCCCAGCCGCAATAGACGAGAAATTCTTAGGGCCTTCCGCTTATGCTACCAATTATCGGTTTGTTTCAGATTCAAGAGATGAAGGCACAACTGAACGGTTGAAGGCTATGGCTGACAACATATGGCTATGCACCTCTTGCAACTCGTGTACAATGTTTTGTCCTAAAGAGGTTGATTGTTCATCCTCGATAGTTGACGAACGCGGCCTCGTGGTAGAAACAGGTAATATACCGAGAACAGTCAAGGACGTACTTACAAGCGTTGTCAGATATCATAATCCGATGGGGATGCATCCGAGTAAAAGAATGGACTGGGCTAAGGACTTGAACGTTAAAACGTTTCCAACCGTTGAAAAAGCTGCCATCTTGTCCTTTGTGGGTTGCGCATCAGCTTATGATCAGAGAAGTCAAGCAATTGCCAAATCCATGGTTTCAGTATTCAATAGTTTAGGTGTTGACTTTGCAACACTTGGCACTGAAGAATGGTGTTGTGGAGATCACATATTACGACTTGGCGAGAAAGGATTGTTCGAAATGCTTGCCGAACATAACATTTCAACGTTTGAAAAGTTCAATGCAGAGAAAATTATAATGCTGTCTCCTCACTGTTACAACACTTTCAAAAGTGACAAGCCATACAGTGATAAAGGGCTTCGCATTCAGCATTATACAGAATTTCTCGCTGAAACCATCAAAAATGGCAGGCTAAAACTTTCCAAACCCGTTAACAAAAAGATCACTTACCACGATCCTTGCTTCCTAGGCAAACGCAACGAAATATACGAAGCACCCAGACAGATTTTGAAGTTAATAAACGGTTTAGAACTTGTTGAGATGAAGAGAACAAGGGAGAACAGCTTTTGCTGTGGTGGAGGAGCTGGAAGAACTTGGACTGAAGATGCCCCTCCTGAAAAGAGGCCTAGTATTGATCGTGTTAGAGAGGCATTAGAACTTGGTGTCGAAGTTATTGCCACAGCATGTCCGTTCTGTGTTACAACTTTGGAAGATGCGGTGAAAGTGTTAGATGTGGAAGACAAGATTGTGGTGAAGGATATTCTAGAGCTTCTAGAAGAAGCCATGTAGTACATTAAATTAGTGGACTTCGATGCGCGCATTCCAATTTGATAGGGTACCATCATTCCAAAAAGAAGCTATTATCCTGTCAAAAAGCGCGCGCATAAAAGGAATCAATTTTCTGGGCTTTATAAATCTCACATATATATCTAGATGCATGCTACTATTCTTCGGTAGCGCACAAGGGCTATTACTTTGGAACATGCATATCAAGGACGGATAGAATTATACCTTACACCTCGAAAGTCTGAGAGAGAATGAAAAATGAATAAAAAAAATATCGGAATAAAAATTCAACCGATTTTCGAAAAAGACGGCGTAAAAATTAAGATGTTGAAGGTTTGGCTTTTTTGGAAGGACAAACCATATCCCTTAAACTTTATCGGCATGGGTTGCGAATCCATTGGGAGAAATCTCGACATTTCAGAGTTGCAAGCTATTAAATTGCTCATTTTGAAGTTAAAACCAGAGATAAAGAATATGGGAAACCCTTCCGTGCGAGAGAAGGCAGAATTACGCCTTAAACACCTTGAAAAGAAGTTGGTTCTAGCTAAAAACCGTGAGAGCTAGAGTAATGTGATTAATGACGAATATGCGCACGCTGTGATTATAGGTTCAGCACAGCATGTAGTACGCATGCATACAACATGCAATCTCTAAACACCCTCGCGCGCGTTACGATTCGGCTCTTCAGCTGTCTAAACCTAAAAAATGTAAAACTTACCCAAAAAAAATCTTTACAGCTTCGACTCTACTAGCTCGCTTTTCATTTGACTGAGAGTTCTCATGTATTCTAACAGTTTTGCTCGTGCCATGCTTGGCGAAATCTTTAAAAAACGCATCTTGTCGTTTGGCTTGACTTGTCCAAGATGAGAAACGTCAGGAGTGGAAACCACGGCGATTTTCGGATAACCCCCAGTTGTCTGTGCATCACGCATCATTATAATAGGCTTACCGCTTTCAGGCACCTGAACTGCCCCAACTGGTACAGCGTCTGAAACCATATCCAGTGAGCCTTTCTGTTCCACCCTTGAGCCATCAAGCCTATAACCCATCCTATCAGACTCTGTGGTTACAGTGTAGATGCTTGACAGAAAGGTCTCTATGCCCATGTCTGTGAAGTAGTCAGATTGTGGTCCAAGCACAACTTCAATCGCTAACTTGTTGCTATAGCACGGAACAAGCTCTTGAGGCATTGAGAAGCCAAACTTAAGTAATATACCAGGCTCATATGCTTCAATAACATCTCCCGCTTTAAGCCGCCTTCCTTGAAAACCGCCAAATCCACCACGAACATAGGTTGACCTACTATCCAATACTAAAGGTACATCAATTCCTCCCTTCACAGCTAGATATGCTCTACACCCACTTCGCGGATGCCCAAAAGAAAGCACATCACCCTTGCAAACCTGCAACGTTTGCCAATAAACAACCTTTTCCCCGTTTACAGTGGGCGAGAGAGCCGCACCTGATATTGCAATTTGAGCAGTGTTGAGAAATTCAAACGCTGGACCCTGCAAAGTTATTTCTATACATGCATCATTGGGCTTGTTGTCTACTAGAAGATTCGCTGCAACAAAAGCATAGTTATCCATCGCTCCAGAAATCGGCACACCATACTTTTGGAAACCATACCGTCCTGCATCTTGAACTGTCGTAAAAAGGCCTGGCTTAATCACTTTGCATAGTTTCATTTTTATTATTCCTGAAGTCTTCAAACTCTTCTTTTCCAATGGGTTTGAATTTCACAGCGTCACCGGGCTGTATCCAGGCTGGTGGATGTTTTTTTGTGTCGAAAAGCTTTAGGGGAGTTCGACCGATTATCTGCCATCCTCCGGGAGACTCACACGGGTATATACCGGTCTGTTTTTCAGTTATTCCCACAGATCCTGCTGGAACTCGCAACCGTGGCGTTTCAAATCTCGGTGTCGCGATTTCGTTGGCTACTTCGCCTAAGTATGGGAAACCCGAGATAAAGCCAATCATGTACACCGTGTATTCTCTATCACTATGTAGCCGAATAACCTCTTTCTTGTCTAGGTTGTGATATTTAGCCACGTAGGCGAGGTCGGGGCCACATTCGCCGCCGTAAATTACTGGCACTTCAATTACTCGTTTTCGGGTTGAAACGCTAAACTCGTCCAGTCTTTCTTCAAAATCTCTTAATCTGAAAACCAACTGTTCATAACTTATCTTCAACGGGTCATAGTAAACAAGGAGCGAACGGTAGGTTGGCACACACTCTTCCACGCCTTTTAGCTCAAGTTGGGAAATTGCACGGTTTAAGGTGTGCACTTTCCTGTTGAGGTCTAGACTTATGGTGTTGCCGAACTCAACCAATAACGCCCTATCGCCCACAGGCATATGCTTCGCAGTTTGATACATAGTTTGCACCTAGACGAAAGTGCCTACAGGCGTAACTTCAACGTCTGCAGCCAAAAGCGCTTTCTTGACGGATTTCGCAAGCTCCACAGCGTTTGACGTGTCGCCGTGAACACAAATGGTATGCACTTCGTCAAACTTTACAGTCTGACCATCGATAGCAGTTACACTTTTTTCCTTTACTATCCTTACCGCCCTCTCAGCCACAAGTTTCGCTTCTTCAATCACTGCTCCTGCTGTGTTTCTGGAAACTAAGCTTCCGTCTGGATTGTAAGCCCTGTCAACAAAGATTTCATGAGCCACGCGCAAACCTGCCTCAGCTGCCATCTTCGCCATCTTAGAGTTTGCCAAAGCAAAAAGCATCAGTTTAGGGTCCACAGCACGTAAAGCTTCGATGATGGCGTTTGCATAAGCTTCGTTCTTGGCCGCAGTGTTGTAGAGAGCTCCATGAGGTTTAACGTGTTGCAAATTCTTGTTGGCGGCTTTTGCGAAAGCTGCAAGAGCGCCTACCTGATAGATAATGATGTTCTCTACTTCTTCTTGGGAGAGGCTCATGTTGCGGCGACCGAACCCCAACAAATCTGGGAACCCAGGATGCGCGCCTATCGCAACTCTATTTTCTTTTGCCAACTTCACGGTTCGAGCCATAACGACTGGGTCGCCTGCGTGGAAACCGCAAGCGATGTTGGCGGAGGTTATGAAAGGCATAATTTCTGCATCGTATCCTATTTTGAAGTTACCGAAGCTTTCGCCGAGATCGCAGTTGATGTCGATTTTAGGCTTCATGCACGAGCCTCTTGAGTTTAATGAAGGAAATTACGCATGTTTTCTGTTGCTGCAGAAGGAACAGGCAAGTCCTTCATGGTAACTAAACCCGGCGATGCATTAATCACTTTGGGAATTGCGTTCACCACCATCGCCACAGTGCCTATATCACCGTGTACACAAGGTATGATTTTCTGGTTTACGTTTGGAACGCCTTCAATTGATATGGAGTCATATTCTTCCTCTGCGCCGATGTATGCTTGAAACTCAAGGGTGATCACTTCCTTTCCCTTTTTATATCCTCTTGCCACTTGTCTTAAGCCAGCCGCGTAACCAGCCTTAACTTCGATGGCCTCGCTTCTAACAGGTTTCTTGGCGATAACAGGCTCAACCGGATCAACTTTAATCCTCTCCAGCCTCCAAGCTAAGGCTGCCGCAATCATTGAGATGGACTGTTCTAAGCCTACATGTCCCGTAATCACTTTCCTTTCGATTGCTTTATGGAACTCCTCTGTGGTAAGGCTTGCACCAATCTTCTTTTGGAAAGGTACTCGTCGAGTGGCGGCGTTCATGATTCGAACCGCTTTTATTTTTTCTATTTTTTGGCAGACTGCGGTAAGGGTGATGATTAGTGTGTCCATTAGAAAGCCGGGGTTTATGCCTGTGCCTAGAACTGTGGCTTGGTGTTTCTTGGCTAGTGCATCAAGTTTTTCTGCCAGTTGTGGTTCTGAAAGATAGGGATAAGAGAGTTCTTCACACGTTGACACCACATTGACCCCTTGTTTCACGATTTCTGCAAGCTGTGGAAAAACGTCTTTCAGATAAGATGAAGTTGTGTGCACCACGATGTTTGGTTTTGTCTTTGAAAGCACCGCCTTGGCGTTGCTTGAGATAATCACTCCAACATGATTGCCTATGCCTAAGACTTCTCCCAAATCCTTGCCCACTTTTTCCTTCGCCACATCGATGGCTCCAACTATTTCTATTCCTTTTTTCTGGAGGAGATGTTTTGCTATGAGGCTACCGACTGCTCCTACGCCGTATAAAACTGCCTTTATTTTCTCCAATTTCTCAACCTTTTTATTTTTGTTGCTTTGTGTTTGGATATAGGTGTTTCGTAGCGTGTATTTGATAGCTTTGGACAAAAGGTTTACGTTTGTAAAGTTTTATATCGGAGACGTCGCTTCTATTTCCAGAATAACAAATGAACTACCAATAGAACGACTAACGGAGCAAGAGGTCTAATGAAGCCAATGCTCATCCCAAAGGAAATCCGTGAAAAAACAAAATACTGCTTCGAGTGCGGCATTTGCACCGCAAGCTGTCCTATGGTAGAGCTGTTGTCAACGCATTACAACCCTAGGAGTCTTTTGCAAAAGGTTCTTACAGAACCCGAAAAGACTTTGAACGATAATAGGCTTTGGCTGTGCGCGTGGTGCTACAAATGCTACAAACGATGCCCCCAAGGATTAAAACTGCCAGAAATATTCCAACTTCTAAAAAGTGAAGCCGCAAAACGTGGACTTTCTAATGGTTTCGAAGAGGCGGTTGCAATAATAGAAGAAAATGTACCTTTTCCAGTTATCTGCTGGTACACTTGTTTTCACCCTGAACGTGCAGAAGTGGGTGATGAAAAGATAACTGAGGCTTTGGAAAAATTAGCCGCGCAGCGCATGCAAGCAAAAAAAAAAGAAACAGCCACTGGCCACAAGGGAAAGGTTGCAATCATCGGCTCAGGCCCAGCAGGACTTACAGCTGCTTGCGAACTAGCAGAAAAAGGATACTCGGCTACGATTTTTGAAGCTCTTCCAGAGGCTGGAGGCATGTTAAGGAAAAGCATGCCAGAGTACAGATTGCCCAGAAAGGCGCTAGAAAGTGAAATTCAATGTTTGAAAGATTTGGGCGTGGAAATAAGAACCAACACAAGGATTGGGAAAGACATTAGTTTTGATGAGCTTTGGCGAGACGGATATAAAGCTGTGTTTGTTGGAGTTGGCGCCCATAAGAGTCGAAAATTGGGAATTGAAGGCGAAGAGCTGGAAGGAGTTATTGACGCTTTGGGCTTTCTTTGGAAAGTAAACATGCAACAAAAAGTCAGCCTTGGAAAAAAAGTAGGAGTAATTGGCGGTGGAAACGTTGCCGTCGACGCCGCTAGAACCGCACTTCGCCAAGGAGCCAAAGAAGTTGTTATTCTTTACAGAAGGTCACGAGAGGAGATGCCAGCTAACCCTTGGGGAGTTATGGAAGCAGAAAAGGAAAGTGTGAAAATCGAATTTTTAGTGGCACCCAAAAGAATTCTAAAAAAAGAAGGAAGAGCTGAGGGATTGGAGTGTATTAAAATGAAGTTGGGAGAACTGGATGAAACTGGCAGAAAAAAACCAATGCCAATTGAAGGCTCCGAATTCTCTCTAGAACTAGATACGATAATAGTTGCTATTGGAGAAACAACAGAAACTACTTTCTTGCCAAAAGAAGTAGAAGTGGACAGAGGCAACAGAATTCTAGTTAACCCGATTACCATGGAAACCAGCATGACAGGAGTTTTTGCAGGCGGAGACACGGTCACTGGACCAGCAACTGTGATAGAGGCTATCCTTGCTGGAAAACGAGCCGCGTGTTCCATCAACCAATATTTAACGGAGATTGAGGAAAAAGAGGAAAGAAACCGTGGCGACTGAAAAGAAAGTTGAAGAAGAGCCGCGAATCGGCGTCTATGTGTGTCACTGCGGACTAAACATAGCGGGCACGGTGAACTGTGAAGAAGTGGCAAGGTTCGCCGCTGCTCTTCCCCACGTAATTGTTGCAAAAGACACGCGATACGCGTGTTCTGACCAAGGCCAAGAGCTTATTAAAAATGATATCAAAGAGCACAACTTTAGCCGTGTAGTTGTTGCTTCTTGTTCTCCACGCCTCCACGAGCCTACTTTTAGAAAGGCGTGTGAAGAGGCTGGATTGAACAAATATCTTTTCGAAATGGCAAACATACGAGAGCATTGCAGCTGGGTACATCTTCACGATAAAGAAGCGGCTACAGAGAAGGCTAAGGACTTAGTTAGAGCGGCGGTGGCGAAGGTTGCTCTTCTTGAGCCAGCAATCGAAACCGAAGTTCCTATACTCAGAGAAGCGTTAGTAATCGGTGGTGGAGTGGCGGGAATTCAAGCAGCCTTAGACTTGGCTGATACGGGCTATAAAGTGTATTTAGTGGAAAGAGAGCCAAGCATCGGCGGAAGGATGGCGCAGATTGACAAAACTTTCCCCACGATGGACTGTTCAATCTGTATTCTTGCACCAAAAATGTCCGACGTAGGTCATCATCCCAATATCGAGTTATTAACAAACAGTGAGGTCCAAGAGGTTAAAGGATACATTGGAAACTTTAAAGTAAAAGTGCTGAAAAAGCCGAGATATGTAACGGACGATTGTAGCGCTTGCAACGATTGCTCAGAAGTATGCCCCGTAACCGCGCCAAACGAGTTTGACATAGGCTTAGCAACGAGGAAGGCAATTTATACACCCTTCGCTCAAGCGGTGCCATCTACCTACATAATTGACCGTGAAATATGCCTCAACAAAGAAGGAGTCATGGCGTGTGACAAGTGCATAAAAGCCTGCGAACGACTAGCCATTGACTTCGACATGAAACCCGAAACCTTGGAATTGGAAGTCGGTACAATAATTGTGGCAACAGGCGCCGACGTATACGACCCTTCCTCACTGCTAAACTACGGATACACTCATTACCCGAACGTACTAACGTCACTCGAATTTGAAAGACTAATCAACGCGGGAGGGCCTTCTGGAGGAAACCTTATTCGCCCAAGTGACATGAAAATTCCCGAATCGGTTGCCTTCATCCAATGCATAGGCTCACGGTCTAAAAAAGGAAACTTCTATTGCAGCAATGTGTGCTGCATGAACACGATAAAAGACAGCCTACTAATCAAAGAACACTGGCCTGACGTTAAGATATACGTTTTCTACGTGGACATAAGGGCTGTTGGAAAAGGTTTTGAAGATCTCTATAGAAGGGCGAAAGAAGAAGGTGTAATATTTATTCGAGGATTGCCGGCAGAAGTGATTGAAGACCGGAAAACTAACAACTTATGGATAATTGGAGAAAATACGCTTCAAAAAGAGCTGTACAAAGTCAAAACGGACATGGTGATTCTTTCAGTCGGCATCGAACCCTGTCATGACAGTAACGTTATTCAACGCCTCTTCACGCTGTCTAGAACTCCTGACGGATTTTTCATGGAAGCTCACCCCAAATTTAGACCTGTAGACGCCCCCACTGGGGGAGTGTTCTTAGCAGGCTGCGCCGAATCTCCAAAGGACATAAAAGACAGCGTAACCCAAGCAAGCGCTGCAGCAGCACGCGCCGGCATCCTGATGGCACAAGGAAAAGTAACTGTTGAAGCCATCACGCCCGAGCCTATTCCTGAAAACTGTACAGTCTGTGGACTATGCGCCCGAGTTTGTCCTTACAATGCGATTGTTGTGGATAAAGAGCGCAAGCTAGTCGAGGTCATTGAGGCTGCATGTGTTGGATGCGGCACTTGTGGTGCCGAATGCCAATTTGACGCCTTACACATGCGCCACTTCACAAACGCCCAAATCCTAGCTCAGATTGACGCGTTGACGGAAGAAGATGCTGACAAGAAGATAATTGCATTTTGCTGCAATTGGTGTGCTTACGCAGGGGCAGATTTCGCAGGGGTCAGTCGAATGCAATATCCGCCAAACGTACGCATAATTCGAACGATGTGCTCAGGAAGAGTGTCACCAAAGTTTGTTGAACACGCATTTGCCAGAGGCGCAGGGGCAGTGTTAGTCGCTGGGTGTCACCCAGGCGACTGCCACTATATCGACGCTAACTTTCAAACGCAAAAAAGAGTAGAGAGATTGTGGAAGAAAATGGAAAGACTGGGAGTTGACAAAGAGAGGCTTCAGCTTCTGTGGGCTTCTGCTGCTGAAGGCGAAAGATTCGCATCTAAAGTACGCGGAATGGAAGCAACATTGAATAAGCTAACGCCTGAGGAACTGGAAAATTCAAAAAAAGGCTTTGTAGGAAGCTAGGGTGGAATTGGTTATGCCTCAAAAACTGTGGAGAAAACCTTTAGACACTGAAAAAATCAAGCTTCCCATGGCAGAAATCCACATCATAAAGGATTTCTGTAAGGGCTGTGGCTTCTGCATCGAATTCTGTCCAAAGAATGTATTAGAAAAATCCGACGAGATTAACAAGAGGGGAGCATACTTGCCAAAAGTGGTGGATGAGAGTAAATGTGTTCTCTGTGGCTTTTGCACGGCAATCTGCCCTGAGTTTGCCATTTTTACCATTGAAAAGAAATGTAAGGAAGGTTGTGAGAATGGAGAAAAAGAATAGAGCGGTTCTTACAGGAACACATTTCATGAGCGGAGATCTGGCATGCGCTGAAGGAGCAATTGCCGCTGGATGCCGATTCTTTGGCGGCTACCCCATAACTCCTGCTACTGAGATTGCTGAGCGAATGGCTAGACGAATGCCAGAAATTGGCGGTGTTTACATTCAAATGGAAGACGAAATTGGCTCCCTTGCCGCTATCATCGGCGCCTCTTACGCTGGTAAGAAAGCCATGACTGCAACATCAGGTCCGGGATTCAGCTTAATGCAAGAAAACATAGGATTAGCTGTTATGACTGAGGCACCTCTTGTTATCGTAGACATAATGCGTGGTGGTCCCAGCACTGGCCAACCAACCATGCCTGGGCAACAAGATGTGATGCAAGCGAAGTGGGGTTCCCATGGAGACTATGAAATTATCGCGCTAGCTCCTTCATCTGTTCAAGAAATGTTCGATTTAACAATAGAATGTTTCAACCTCGCTGAAACCTATCGTGTTCCAGTCATGTTGCTAGCTGACGAGATTATTGGTCACATGTGGGAGCGAGTCAGGATTCCGCCCCCCGAAGAAATTACTCTTGTCAGTCGCAAAAAACCCAAAGTGCCACCGAATGAATACCACCCCTTCAAACCGGACGGAACCCTAGTTCCCCCCATGGCTTGCTTCGGAGAAGGCTACCGCTTCCACGCCACTGGCTTAACACACGACGAAAAAGGTGCGCCCAAAACGGTAAGTATCGAAGAGCAGACCAAACTTGTCAAAAGACTGTGCGACAAGATACGCAAGAATGCTGGAAAAATAATCAAAGTTGAAGAAGTAATGTTGGAGGACGTTGAGGTGGCAGTTATTGCTTACGGCATTACTTCCCGCGCAGCTTTAAGTGCAGTGCGAAAAGCCAGAGAGGAGGGGATAAAAGCGGGGCTGCTTCGACTAATCACCATTTGGCCCTTCCCCGAAGAACTAGTTGCTGAAATTGCTAAACAAGTTAGCGTCATAATTGTTCCTGAAATGAATTATGGACAGCTGGTTCGAGAAGTTGAAAGAGCGGCAAAGACGACTCCAGTCTTTCTCCTTTCAAAATTTGGTGAAGAACCTCATCGACCTTCAGAAATCGTAGAAGCTATGAGGAGGGCTCTGAAATGACCGAGTCAAATTTGATGTTAGGGCATCCCTTGGCGAAATATTTGAGACAGGAAAGGATGCCACACATTTGGTGCGAAGGCTGTGGAAACGGCGTTCTGCTGTGCAGCTTCTTTGAGGCTCTCGACGAACTTAAGCTGGACTTGGACAAGTTAGTTGTCGTTTCGGGAATCGGATGCATTGGTCGCGCAGCTGGCTATGTCAACGTTGACTCGTTCCACACAACGCACGGTAGAGCCATAGCCTTTGCTACAGGAGTGAAGCTTGCCAATCCAGACTTAAAAGTCGTAGTCATCAGCGGCGACGGCGACCTCTTCGCTATCGGCGGAAATCACTTCATCCACGCTGCCCGTAGAAACGTGGATATCAAAGTTATCTGCGCCAACAACTTCAACTACGGAATGACTGGCGGCCAGTATGGTCCAACTACACCCTTAGACTCATGGACCACAACTACTCCTTACGGAAACATTGAACATCCCTTCAACCTAGTTCATCTAGCTGCAGCATCTGGCGCCGTGTACGTTGCCCGATGGACAACGCTTCAAGTGAGAAGACTAAGAAACTCGATAGAAAAGGCGCTGCAAAAGGAAGGCTTCTCCTTCATTGAAGTCATATCGCCGTGTCCAGAGATTTATGACCGCTACAACAAGCTTGGAACAGCCATTGACGTAATGAAACGGTTTAAGCTGGTGTCGGAAGTTCGGCATGGTTACGATCCTGCAAAAGCAGAAATAACAAAAGACCAAATTATAGTGGGCGAGTTTATCGATATTGAAAAGCCAAGTTATGGCAGGTTATTCCGAGAAATGACTGCTAAGGTGCAGAAAAAACTCAAAGTAGGAAAAGTCAAATGCGAACGGAAATAAGGTTTGCAGGTTTCGGAGGACAAGGCATCATCCGGTCAGGCTTGATACTGTCCATGGCAGTTTGCATTTACGGCGATAAAAACGCCGTGCAAACTCAATCCTATGGACCAGAGTCAAGAGGCGGCAGCTGCAAATCCGAAGTAGTCATAGCAGATGAAGAGATAGACTTTCCAAAAGTAGACAACCCAGACATAGTAGTGATAATGTCACAGGAAGCCTACCACAAATACGTCAGCACCACAAAGAAAGGTGCAACAATCCTTGTTGACCCTAACAGGGTAACAGATAGAAGCGACCCAGCAAGCACAAAAATATATGATATACCGGCAACGAAATTCGCAGAAGAAATGGGTAAAACAATAGTAGCAAACGTGGTTATGCTGGGCGCTCTAACAGCCATCACAAACATAGTCACGCCGGAAGCCATGAAAAAAGCTGTTTTACGAAATGTCCCAAGAGGAACTGAGAAACTGAATATGGCGGCCTTTGAAAAAGGCCATGGCTATGGCAAACAACTTCTAAAAAGCCAAGGCAACAGCGAGTAAGCTATTTCTCCAGTCAAAATGGAAAGATTTCAATGAAAAAAGCTTTTCAAGTAAGTGCCCGACTCGTCAATAGGTGAAAGAAAGTTGAAAGTAGGTATAATATCGGACACGCATGACAATCTGCCTTTAGTCGACAAGGCAATAGAGAGACTCAACCGAGAAAAGGTAGAATTAGTGCTTCACGCAGGTGATTATATTGCACCCTTCACCGTAGCGCGTTTCAAACAGTTAGAAGCAAAACTAATTGGTGTTTTTGGAAACAACGATGGCGACCATGAACTATTGAAGAAACGATTCGCAGACATTGAAGCGGCGGAGATTCGAGGCAACTTCGCTGAGGTTAAAGTCGATGGGTTGAAAATTGCATTACTGCACGGTGGAGAAGAAGAGCTTTTTCAATCGCTTGTCAACATTGAATGTTATGACGTGGTGGTTTATGGACACTCGCATGAAGCGCGAACGTACAAGAAAGGCAAAACAACAGTAGTTAATCCTGGGGAGGTCTGCGGTTACTTAAGCGGAAAATCTACGATAGCTCTATTGGATACAGTAACTCGAGAAGCGAAGATTGTTCAATTATAGTCAACTCTGCCTTTTTCGTTTGATTTTCTCTACAGCTTTGCTTACCCCTTCCCATCCTTCGACTGTTTTCGAATGAACAATTTCGAAGGCTTCCTTCGACGTCAACAACATATGCTCCTCCCCTGTAGCTGTTCTCGAGAGATACCTCGCAGCCCGCAACACATCACCACTTAGCCGAGAGTCTGCCTGGTCTGCCAGATGACAGATTAATGCTTCAACTGTTCTAGGCCACATCGGTCCTGCTTGACCTCCGTGATGAGCACAAACTATGTGAACTAAATCTAGTGGGAAATCTCTTCGAATCAATTCGGCGGTGATGAGAGACAAGTGGTCTAGGCGTTCCCCGATGTGTGAAGTGGAATAGCCTTCACCTTTCGACTCGTAAGTTAATGGTTTGAAAATGTCGTGCAACACAACGCCTGCCATTACGAGGTTCTGGTTCACTTTGCCTCCGTATACTTTCTTGGTAACATCACAGAGTGTTAATGCAATTTCTGCTGTGGCAAGAATGTGCTCAATGAACCCTCCGGGATAGCTGTGGTGACGGGAGAGACTGGCAGGAGAAGTGTTGAGGGGTAGTCCAGAATAAATTGTTCCGCTAATTTCGATTTGCGGGTTTTCAACTATTTCTGCAACTTTTTCTCGAAGCCTTCTGTCCTTTATTTGGTTCAAAACGCGTCTTAGGCGGGAATTCAAAACGTATCACTCTCTTCTCTCTCTGCTTACTCGCTCTTTTTGAATTTTCCGTTTTTCCCTCGCCGCTAAAGCGTGAGCTAGGCGGATGGGTTTTGGAATTCGATAGGTTGGGGTACAGTGCTTGACGATTTCTATAGCTCTTTTCAGCGAAACCATGTGTCCAACGCTGACGTAGACAGGTTTTGTCCCCTTTCTAGTGGTAAGCGCCACTCCCACTATTTCCTCTTTATCTGTTATTGGCGCCCAGTTTGCTTCATTAAATTCACCTACCTTCCCGATCAGTGGGCGCTTCGCTACACCGACAGTTGCTCTGCAAATGACAAGTCCTAAGTGGCTGGCAAGTCCAAGTCTGTGAGGATGCATTATTCCTTGTCCGTCAACGAGGAAAATATCTGGTTGCAAGCGAAGTTTCTTGACAACCGCAAATGCCGGGGGAATTTCTCTAAATGATAATAGTGTTGGAATGTAGGGGAACTTCGTTTTGACGCTGGTTGTTTTTGATTCAACGAGGGAAAGCGAGCTATAGTCAAGGACTACAGTGGCGCCAATTGACGATTCTTTTGTATAAGCTACGTCCACTCCGGCAACATATTGTATTTTATTAGGAAGGGTGTCTCGTCGAATTATGCGTTTTGAGATCTTTGACTGCGCTGCGTGAGCCTTTTTAACAGAAAACGATGTTGAGATTTTTACTCGTTTAGATTTTTGCGAAGACAAGCCATGGCGACCTTACTTTTCTTTTGCACTAATAGTTTTTTCAAGCTTCTTAATTGAGCGCTCGAGCGAGCTTCTCCGTACTTCAATTGTAACGTCTCCGCGGGTGGCTTCTATGATTCTTCTTGCAATGTCAGTTTTTCGTCTTAGCTCAGAAAGAAATTGCAAAGCCTTATCCATGACCATAAGCTCGTCGTGGATGAGTTCCATTGTCTCAAGGCTTTTCTCAGCAACCTTCGTGTCTCCTTTTCTGAGATGATCTAAGGCTCTGCGTCTAAGCTCACCTACAACATCTGCTAATCCAAGCAAATATGAAGTGGATGGAGCACCGATTTTTTTGGGACCGACAAACTTTCCATCTTGCGCTAATTCGAGGAAAATGTGGGCTTCGGTGTATTCTTGAAAAGCTGAATCCACAATGCCTGCATAGAGAAATTTTTGATGAACTGGGGGGATATCATCGAGTTTTGTGAAAAACTTTTTTATCTCCTTTAGCAACTTCTCTGCTTCCCTGAACCGTTCCTTATGCACTAAGAAGATTGCTTGTTTCGAAAGACGGGTTGCCTTTCGCATGGCGTCATAAAGTTCATCTTTGATTTCTTCTCTTTCCCTTAATTCTTTGTGTATTTTGCTCAGAATATTTCTTAGTGGCATGTGTACATGCTCCAAAATTGCTTTGCAGAGTGATTCGTAAAGGTGTCTTTATAGTCTTTTTGATGCTATCCCAGCTTGATGGGTTTCTCCAATCTACTTAATAAAACCACTCGGCTATTTCTTGATTCGTCAAGCACCTTATAACTGGTTTCCTCAGCCAATGAAGCAGCAAAGTCTTGGATTTCCTCATGTAGCGGCGTGTTTGCATATGTTAGTCTCAGCCGTGAAAATCCAACATGCATATAAGCTTTTGGCTCCACATAAGTGGGACTGGCTTTTTCCACTAGTTTGCCATAGAATTCCGGGTGTTTAAGGTTGAGATGGCGGACTAGCGTTATACGCATAACGGTGGGACATTTGAAGCTTGGCAGCAAAGCAAGAGTTTCGTTTAACTTCTCCCAAGCATTGGGGATTTGAGGTCGGCAAGTTTCGTAGTAAGTTTTTTTGTCTGGGGCACATGTTGAAATGTAAAGTTGTGTGGGTTCTTCGCTTAATTTAGACAACGCTTCAGGTATTGTCCCGTTTGACACGAGGAATGTTGTGAAGCCTCTTTTGTGGAAGGATTTAATCAAGTCTCCAAGCCGTGGATAGAGTGTTGGTTCTCCAGCTAGGCTTATGGCAGCGTGTCTCGGCGTCAACGCTTCTCTATACTTCTCCTTGTTAGCTTTGGGGTTTGCTTTGTAGCCGCTCAAAAGTCTCATTTGTGCTCTTATACAGCCCTCTACAATGTCTTCAGGCTCATCACAGATTGGCAACACTGTCTCTTCCCACTTTAATCCTTTGTCTCCGCTTTGAGCCCTCCAACAAAACAGACATCGCATTGTACAGTTAAAGACTGTTGGCGTCATCTGTATGCATTGGTGGGTCTTTATTCCGTAGAATTTTTGTTTGTAACAAGGGTGGTTGTGGATTAATGTGTTGTAGAGCCATCGGCAACGCTTGACAGCTGAGTGCTGGCCTATCATATGATATTTTTGGGTTTTCATCAGTTGAAGGAGTTCTTTTGGAATCTGAGATTGCATTGATAGGGTCCTCAAATTTTCTAGGAGAATCAATCCGTTTTGCGTTAATAAAAAGGTGTCTTATTGTTGATGTGCAGATTTCTACATACGATATCTTGATACAGACAGAGCTATGGTGTTTTCCTTTTAGTTTTTTGATGCGTCTGTGGTACGCTATTGTTATTGTTATGACCGATAGAATGGCCGCGGATATTTCACTTCTTCTGAGCCACCAGCGCAATGTGGCGGTGGAAATGCAAAACCTCCGTTGCTAAAGTGATGCGTGCGGCAGTTGTCTGACAGGTCAAGTTTTCGAATTTTAAGTAGTTGAAAGAGTGCTCGTGGAATCGAAGGTTGCTATGCAGCATTTTCTGAAGGATCTGAGCAATTAAAAATATTGGATCACAAATAAGAGTACAGTTAACTTGCAGCCTGCATTTTTATTCCGGAAAACAGTATTCTATGTTTTGGAACTCTTTTGAGAACTTTTCTACATACTGTTTAACTTCTTTTGGGTCTTCTTTGTCGATGATTGCAGATTTTATGAATTCTGCTATTTTCTCCATCTCAGCTGCCTTCATCCCCCGCCTCGTTACTTCGCAAGTGCCAAGTCTTACTCCACAGTCTGCAATTATGTTTGCCTTCTCAAGCCTCTCAGCCACTTCCTGCCCCTGCTTATAACCTCCATAATCTAATAGAAGTTGATGCGACTTCGTATAACCAAGACTTGAGGCAATAACTGGAAACCCAAAGTCATCTAGTGCTTTTGCAAGGGTTTGTGCATTGCTAATGACTTGTTCAGCGTAGGTGCTTCCAAACTCTTTCATTTCCGCCAATGCTAGAGTTAGAGCGGCTATTCGATTCCAATGAGCGTTGTCCACAAAGGCTGGAAAAATCTTCTCTTTCATGGTTTCTCCATATTCTTTATCTGCGAGTATTATGCCTCCTTGCGGTCCAAAGAAGGTTTTATGGGTTGAACCGAAAAGCGCTGAAGCGCCCTCTTGAAGTGGGCTTTGGAATTTCCCGCCAGCTATTAACCCCATGACATGTGAGCCATCGAACGCCATGTGTGCACCAACTGCCTTCACTGCTTTAGCTACTTCAAGAACTGGATGGGGGAAGAGAAAGAGGCTGGCTCCAAAAATCACTACGTCGGGTTTGACTTTGATGATGGTCTCCACAGTTTTTTCAGTCTTTATGTTCATTTTTTCTTTGGAGAAAGGAAAGGCTTTAACTTCTATCCCAAGAACTTTGGGTAACCCTTTTTGCCAAATTCCAGGATACCCGCCATCTTTTGCGGAGACGCACATTAAAATGTCACCTTGTTTTGTGAAATTGGCTAAAAAAATCCAGTCTGCTACGTGTCCCGAAAGAGGGCGCAAATCAGCGGTCTCTGCTTTGAAAAGTTTTTTTGCGATTTCTTCTCCATCTTTTTCTATTTTATCAACGAAGTGGGTGCCCATGTAGAAATGATTTCGTGCAGTATATCTATGGGCTAGTTCCGAGGAAAGTAAGGAGCGAACTTGAGGACTCATAATGTTTTCTGAAGGGATAAGGTTGATACACTGTTTCTCACGCCATTGCTCATGTTTTTGCACTAGGTCCAGAATATCCGCAATCATTTACGTCACCTTAAATCATCGAATTTTCTATCCGTTCAGATATTTACCGCTTGTGGAAACATCAAGGAGATTTAGCCTTCTACTTAGTTCTAAGATGTCTGAGTTTAGCGAAAAAGGAAATGATAATATGCTCGGAGAGTGAGAACAGATAAAAGTTTAAAACATCCTCTTTACTAAGAAGTGTCAAACCTTCGTATAGCCATAACATGAGGGAACAACATGCACAGAAAATTTCACTTAAAGGGAGCTCCAACCTTCTTAATAATTCTACTCGTTTCAGCTTTTTTCGCAGCCTTACCTACACCGAAAGTTTATGCTGAAGTCTCAATAAGTGAACTTTCTAAGGACGAAGGGTTTGTCGGGGACCTTGTCAATTTGACTGGGCAAATTAATACAATAAATGGCACTTATGAAATTCTGTTCGATGGAACAACAGTTAAAAGCGGAAATGCAACGTTAATAACTGTAGAGGACGTATTTCCAGTTCCAAGTAGCACTTTTGGTAACCATCAGATACAATTGCGAGACGTTCTTAATGCCACGGAAAGCACCGTATCGAACTTCACTGTTAATACAAAATACATTGTCAAGGCAATAACACCGCAAGCGCCAAAGCAGTTGCAGGAAGGTGTAAATGTAACTCTTCTAGCTGAGATTACAGGTGGAGACGCGAACAAAACTTCACGTGCAAGCATAACCGTGCAAGACCCAGCCAATATTACTTATTCATCGCCCGAATTTCTTATACAGACAGATCAATTCGGTTATGGCAGCATTAGCAAAATATACCCTGTAGACTTTGGAGGGGATGCTAATACTTTCTTCATCGGTGTCTACAACATGTCACTAATTGATACGCTTAATGCAACTCTTGCATCAGTGACCTTTACTGTAGGATTGACGGATGCCTTGGAGTATCACAGATTTCAAACAGTCTATATTCAAGCTGCAAATTACACTTCGGTCGAGTTCTTAACGATTAAGATAACCCACCCTAACGGAACAGTTGAACTTACGCCAAGTAACGCGTCAGGATCCATTGGGATAATAACAGCGAACTGGACAATTCCCGCAAACGCTAGCATAGGACTTTACAGAGTTGATGTAAAAGATACAAAACCGCTTGGGACTGAAAAACCAGTGGCGGACAGCCAAAATTTCACAGTTGTTTCGAAGTCCTTTGCTTGCGAGGTTAAGACGTTTAATTTAGACAAAGAGCCTGTGAAGGGTATTCTGGTTGAGGCGTGGAACGTTACCAGCCCCCCAATCGTTAGAAATGAAACTACAAACGAAGAAGGAGTTACAGTTTTCCTTTTGGAAGCAGCGAATTATACTTTCAAGGCGTTTTGGAATCCCTCGGATGGACCGAAGGCAGAAGTAGGTGAAACATCATGGATAAGCTTAGCTGGAAACCTTACTGGAGACTCAGCTGTAAACATTACATGTTCCCTTGCTCACATCAAAGTAGCAGTCAAAGGCGTAGAAGGAATGGTACTTCCATTCGTCGGTACACGCGTAAACTTCACCTATATCTCGAGATTAAATATTCCCATAACCCCCACTCCACTCTTCTCTGAAACCAACATAACAGGCATAAGCATATTTCAAAACATGTTCACAAACATTAGCTACACCATACAAGCAAATCGTTACACCTACATATTCGACACCGCCACAATAAACCTGACATCCACGAGCTGGCTCAACATAACCTGCCCGACATACGAACTCATTATAAACGTTTATGACAGAAACGGCTCGGGATTGCAAGATGCACAAGTGAAGGTTTATGAATGGAGCATTGGGCTAAGCGGCTTGGTGGGAATAGAAAACACGGGGGCGAATGGAGAAGTTGCCTTCAATTCTACTTTTGGAAAGTACATAGTGGATGTGTATAAAGACGAAATACTCTTAAACCAGACAACAATACTCCTCATAAACCAGCCAACTACTCTTGCAGTTTATTGCAGGCTCTACAATCTAACACTTGACATTAACGTACTAGACTTTTTCGGACAAGGAATACCAAACGCAAACGTCACAATAGAACGTGAAGGAACAGTTCTTTTATCCTTAAATACTGGAGCAGGAGGAGGCGCACAATTTACAAACCTCGTCGGTGGCAACTACAAAATTTTTGTTTACATAAGTGAAAAACCATGTGAAATCACTACACTTTATCTTCAAGAGTCGAGAACGACTACATTAAAAATAGGAGGAATCGTGTCAATCGGCGGTTTCATAACAGAAACAAGCCTTTTCATTACTGCAGTCTTCATGTCATTGCTGATTGCTATTTTTCTGCTTGCCTTCATTTATCGCAGAGTCAAATCAACTGCCAAAAAGGAGTAGCGAATTGGAAAAGTTTATAATACTCAAATACCTAAGCCATTTTCGTTGAAACGTGAAAACGTCCAAAATTGGATTTTGTATGAAACTACACTAAGGTAGTGTCTATGTTGGGTGAAGTAAAATATTGTTCCCCCCGATGTAATTTGTTCAAATGCGGAAAAAACGCTATAATCTATAGAGGCAATGATGTTTGGTGTAGGTGGACCGATGAAAAATGCAACGTCGCAAATTGCAACTACGCAACGTGCATTAAACGAAGACTACTGCCGAGCGGTATATGTGGAGAAACCATAAAACGGAAAACAACCGAAAAACGGATGGAAGACGTTGTTGGACCCCCTGTAAAGCTTCGCGGAAAAACTCTGAGAAAGGTGGGCGAAAAAGAAATTTTCTAAAACCCCCTCTACAGAGACATAAACAGTTAACATTAAACCTTAACCAACCGCAACATATGGCTAGGGTAGTGTCTTTGATCAAACGGGTAACTTGTCTTGCAGGAGGGATCGGCGCCGCCAAATTTCTTCAAGGTCTCGTTAGAATATTACCACAAGAGAACATAACGATAATTGTCAACACCGGTGATGACATAGAACTTCACGGTTTACACATTTCCCCAGACCCCGATATCATAATGTACACTCTAGCAGGCATTGTGAATGAAGAGCAGGGATGGGGAATACAAAGCGACACGTTCAACTGCCTTAACATGTTTCAAAAATATGGGTTGGAAACATGGTTCAAGCTTGGCGACAAAGACCTTGCTACACACATTTACAGGACACAACTTCTGAAAAACGGCTTCTCCCTAGGCGAAGTTACACAGAAACTCTGCAAATCTCTTGGACTTAAAGTGAATATTCTACCTATGACCAACGGAAAAATCGCCCCACAAATACTTACAAATGTGGGTAAAATGCATTTTGAAGAATACCTTGTGAGAAGAGGGGCAAAAGATAAGGTTCTAGATGTGATTTTCGAAGGCGCCGAGTCGGCACATCCAACTCCAGGAGTTATTGAGTCTATACAAGATGCCAGTGGAATCATAGTATGTCCAAGCAACCCGATAGTAAGCATAGGTCCAATTCTAGCAGTCAAGAAAATCAGAGAGGCTTTGAAGGAAACCACAGCGAAAGTGGTCGCCATAAGCCCAATTGTTGGAGGTGGCACGATAAAGGGACCTGCAGACAAGTTAATGCGGGGGCTAGGGCTAAAGGCTTCAGCTTACTCTGTTGCTTTCCTATACCGCGACTTTCTTAATGTGTTCATATTGGACGAAGTTGACGAGGTAGAGAAAGAAAAGATTGAAAGGCTTGGGATGAAGGCTATTGCAGCTAATACGATCATGCGCTCGTTAGAAGACAAGGTCGAATTGGCGAGCCTAGCTTTGGACGCCCTTGATCCCACTGCATACTAATCTGCGGAAACCCGCTTTATAACAGGTGGCCTAATTTTCTTCAAAATGCGGTATCCGCAGAAAGTGCATTTGACTCCTCCACCGCGTAGCTCCAACTCTTCAGTGGGCACTTTTGCCCCGCATCTCACGCACTCGTAAACAACTCCGTCACCTGTTTTTTCAGACATAGTGTTTCGCTCTCTTTAACGATGGGTAGCTAATGTGCAATTTAAATCTATTGACTCTTCCTAAAATCCATTTTTCTGTGCAAACACTAATCGGACTTCTCTCAGTAATTATGGCCTCATTTAAGAACGAAATACATTATTTTTCATAGCTTTGTATGTTGATATTTCTGTTGATCTCGTGCAAAGATGTGTTTCGCAAGCGAAAAATCCAGACAAGAACTTAAAAAGTGTATTCTTATAGAATAAGGATAGGACAAGTTAAAACGTCTAAAGAAAGTGACTTGGGATGTCGATTATAGAAATAATAACGAGAGCCCTTATGTTCAAGGATAATGAAATTCTCACAGCCTTTACAGAAGGAGATAAACACGCGTTTCTTCCAAGAGGGTATGTTGAACTTGGAGAATTCACAAAAACAGCCTTGAAGAGAGAATTAGAAGATGTGCACGCGCAATAGAAAATCAATTGAAGTTATTCTCAAATGCCGATTTGACGTCCCCATAGTTTTAGAGATTCAAGAAAAGGAGATGGATAACGCAATAAACATGATTCAGGGAAAGAAGTATCTTGAAGCGTTACTAAATTCGATACAGAGAGGATGTTTCACAAAAATAGAAGAGAACTAAAATACGCGTACAAAGGTGTAGGTTATGAAGGGCAATTTGAAGGCTATTCTCAGAGGAAAGCTTTCGCCTGAGGAGCTTGCCTTAGTTTACAAATCTTATGATATCATTGGAGACATTGCTATCATACAGGTTCCAGATAAACTGCTGCCGCTCAACGAAACGATTGCTGAGGCTTTGATGCGACAACACAAACATGTTAAAGCTGTTTGGCGACAGTCAAGCCCCGTTTTCGGGGATTTTAGATTGCGCAAGCTTGAATGGATTGCAGGGAAGAAGAAGACCGAGACTGTTTACAAAGAGCATGGGTGCCTGTTAAAAGTTGATGTAGGAAAATGTTATTTTTCTCCTCGACTTGGTTTTGAAAGAATGCGGATTGCCAACTTAGTTAGGGATAATGAAGTTGTTGTGAATATGTTTGCCGGCGTAGGTTGCTACTCGGTAATAATTGCTAGGCACTCGAAAGCTGCAAAGATCTATTCAATTGACATAAACCCCGTTGCAGTAAAATATATGCGGGAAAACGTTCTGCTGAATAAAATGGTTAACACGGTAATTCCTATAGAAGGAGACGCAGGAACAACAATTGAGGAAATGCTAAAAAATATAGCTGATAGAATTCTAATGCCGCTACCTGAAAAGGCGTACAAATATATCGACTCCGCATTCTTAGCAGTTAAGCTCCAAGGCGGCTGGATTCATTACTACAGTTTTGAACATGCGAAAAAAGAAGAAAATCCTATTGAGAAAGCAAAAACACAAGTTGGAGAAAAGCTAAAGCAACAAAACGTCAACTTCGAATTACCCTTCGGTCGCATAGTGCGACAAACGGGGCCCAACTGGTATCAAATAGCCATCGATATTCAAGTTAAAAAGTAATGCGCAATTATAGCTGTTGGATCAGAAGATGTCAAAGCCTTTTGGGGCCAGATAGACGTCTGTTTATGATGTTTATGCAGCCCAAAAGGGAGTTGTCTTCTTTCTCATTAATTCAACATACCCTTTCAGAACTTCAAGCTCATCAGTCGTCAAGCGGTCTTGAAACTTTGTCAGCAGAGCTCTGGCGTGATTTTCTGGAACCCGAACATAAAGAACATCTTTTTCGTTAATATGGCGTCCAACAACAGGTTTATCCAGAGAAACAGCCACTTGCATACCAACTACGGCCTCAGAAACCGCCTTTCCCTGATCTTGAATCTGTATAATCTCTCCCACATCCTCCCCGTCTTCTTTAACAAGGACAACCCTTGGTTCTATTCGACCCGCTAGAACTTCCACTCCTACAATGGCAGGTTTCGCTTTTCTGAAAATGTATCCTAGCAGTATTCGGATTTTGCCTGGTTTAGCGAGGCTGTCAAACTCTTCAAGAGATAGTTTGTCGCGTTCATTCTGTAGCCACTCCACAAACTCGTCTATTAGATGGTAGATTACGTTGTGTTGAAAGATTTTGACTCTCCGATCTTTAGCTTCTTCTTCAGCATCAGGCAATACTTTTACATTAAACGCTAAAATAGTTCCAAAAAGCGGCTCGTGCTCTTTTACAACGTTGGCTTCTACAACATCACGTTTTGACACATCGCCGACATCTGCTAGTCGTATAGGAATATTTTCCCGCTTCAAACTCTCTGCGATAGCTTCCAAGGAGCCCAACGCATCAGTCTTCAACACAATACCTTCAACGTCTGTTGCAATCTTTACCTTCTCAACTTCCTCAGAGACCATCCTGACAAACTCTTCAATCCGTTCTTCCGAAGGTATGACATACAACGGAGCTCCAGCCAAGGCCGTATCTAAATCTGGGGCGGCTATCTTTATCCCCGATGCAGCAGAAACAGAATCCACCGAAGAAAACTTGTCGCGAGGATCCCTTATTTCATCCAAAGGCTTAGGCAAGAGAACCGCACGAACTTTCGTCACAATCGGCTTCCCCTTGCCTCCAATCACAATTGTATCTCCTTTCCGAAGAATCCCATCATAAACAACAGCATTAACAGTCATTCCAAGCCCCGCTTCTTCCATTACTTCCAAGATCGTTCCTTTCCCAGGGCCTTCCGTTACCTGCAGTTGTGTCTTAAGATACTGTTGCGTTAACCCCACAAGAACCGAAAGAAGTTCCGGAATTCCTTCCCCTGTTTTTGCGCTAACGGGCACAAGGGCGATTGTTCGCGTGAAATCTTTTATTCTATCGAAACGTTCAGACTGAAAGTCTAACGTGGAGAAAGTGCCCATAATTGTATAAAGACGATTGTCAAGGTCTTCGCGTACATAGCGGTCTTGAGATTGATGGGATTTCAAAAAGAGTTTTTTAGGATGAGAAATCCATCCTGGTATGCGGTCAATTTTATTTACAGCAACCAGAAATGGCGTCTTTCTAGCCTTTAAAATGTCCAGAGACTCGTAGGTTTGGGTTTCAAAGCCCTTTAATACGTCAATTACTAGAATGGCGATATCGGCGGCGCCTCCGCCTCGCTTTCTAAGGTTAGCAAAAGCCTCATGTCCAGGAGTGTCAATTACCAGAAGACCTGGAATCTGAATTTTTCCCTTCAATCGATCTAGCAATGAACCACATATCTCCATAAGTGTGTCTAGAGGGAAGAAACTTGCGCCAATGTGTTGGGTTATGCCGCCTGCTTCGCGTGCTTGGACACTGCTTTTTCTAATATTGTCTAGCAAAAGAGTCTTTCCAGTGTCAACGTGTCCTAGCACGCAAACTATAGGTTGTCTTGTTGGCATAGTGTTTCCCAATATTGATTTTTCAGGCTCACTCTGAAAGCCTCATAAAAATGCTGTCTCTTTGATATAAACTATTTTGCTTAACGATGTTTCTACAGCCACTCTTTAATGCAACTGTTCTCTAAACGAAAATTGTGATGATACTTTTTGTGGGTTGAGAAAAAAGACAAGATTTCGCTGTTTCTGCTCACTATGCAGCTAAGAAAGGCGTGGAAAATGTGCCTAGCTTTCTAAGCAGATGCGACGCCGGAAAGTTCTATATGTTCTAGAACCAAATGGTGGCATCAAATCATGTGTTTTCTTCCCCATTGGCACAGATGCTGTTCGAGGAAATATCATGAAAGGCCATTTGGAGGATATTTGGAACGACGACGAAATGTTTTGGAAGCTTAGAACAAGAGAAAATTTGGAATCATCTGAAGTGGAAGGACGTTAGTTGGATGTGGAATCTGCGAAGATAAGTACATTTGTGGGGGTTGCCGCGCTCGTTCCTATAGCTATTTCAACGGCGACCTTGACGGTCCAGACATTACTTGTATTGATACTAAAGAAACTTGGGAAGGAATTGTTAGTGCTCTCTTAGTTACGTCGATAACGTCTTAGCTCTAAGCTTTACCTTTTTCCTCTTTGCCAAAATATTTTGTCCATCTCAGTTTTCTTGAATCTCTACCCAGTTTCAAGCTGTTTTTGCGGCATTTGCTTGAACAGAACCATAGGATAGTGCCGTCATTTTTAACATACATTTGACCAACGCCTTGCTGAAATTCATGTCCACAGAAGGAGCATGGCCTTGATTTCGGCATTTGTCGTATCCCCAGTTTTCTCTTTTCAACGCCGCATTTTTCTTGCTTCGCGTTCCGTTTCTCTCAGCATCAATACGTCTTCAACTCGAATGGGGCCTTTGACGTTTCGAGTAATTATGCGCCCTTTGTCTTTGCCTTCGAGTATGCGCACTCGTACTTGTGTTATTTCACCGGTTGAGCTTGTGCGACCTATGACTTGGATGACTTCAGCGGGAATGTGTTCTAACCCTTCTGTTTTCTTCTCTTCTTTTCTGCTCATTTTACTGTTTGCCTCGTTGAAGTCCCTCGATTCTGCTGACTATTTCCTTGACGAGGTTTGCAGCGTCTCCTTCTTTAAGAATACATACAGATGCAGATGGGACGTCGATGCCTACAGCTGCGCCTATTTTCTTTTTTGTCGGAACGAATATGAATGGAATTTTTCTTTCTTCGCAAAGGATGGGAAGATGGGCAACGACTTCTGGGGGTTCAACATCTTCTGCGATTACTACTAGTTTTGCAATGCCGCGTTCGATAGCTTTTGTTGTTTCGTTTGTTCCTTTTCTGACTTGGCCGGTTTGAGTTGCGATTTGCAGGGCTTCATAGGCTGCATCTGAGACTTCTGTTGGGGTTTCGAATTTCACGTAGAATGGTTTGGACATTAGCCTTCACCCTTTTCATGTTGAAGAGCTTATTCAGCATCTCCTCTTTATAAGGTTTAGTTATTTTGTGCGTATGGTAGTGCGGCTTAAAGCATATAAGTTTTGGACTAAATGGGATGTTTTAGCGGTGTGTTGTGTTTCTTATCGAGTTTGAGAATTGCTTTCAGCAGATTTATGAAAAGCTTTACTCCTGTAACGTTAACTATTGGAAGATGTACCCCTTTTTTCAACTTCGTAAAATTTTTTGTATTTCGGAAATTCCGTATAACAGACTTGGCTGATTGGGAACTCACGCTTGGCTATTTCGTGTTCGAAAGCTTTTTCGTAAACTTCAGCGCATATAAGATGTCCGTCTATCCAAATCAAACGATTTATGCTATAGGTTGATGCACACTAGATAAGATCGTCTAATGGGCGTTTGTCAAGTCCCAAAACAACAACTTTCTTTGTGGGTGCGATTTTTACCGTCAAAACGCTTTTCTACTCCTTAAATGGTGTGTTTAGAACTTTCTTTGCCTTTTTGCTGATTATAGGTCCGAGACCATGCACGTCTTTTGCCCAACCATCCACATTAATTAGAGCGTTTATGGGAGTTTGGTAAGATTTAAGGATAGCTAACGCTTTTTCGCGACCGATATTGGGAAGACTTGCAATGAGGTAAAGCTGTGCATCAGCCAACGTTGTAATTTTCTTTGCAGCATGTACCACGGGAATCCGCTTTTCAATTATTTGTTCTTGTTTAGCAGCAGTGTACAGAAAGTCAACTGTTTCCTTATAGTTTGAAGTATGAACCAACGCAATTCCCTGTTTTGCCAAAGCAAACATGGCGCCCCAAACTGCTGACGGGTTGATGCGGGTGAACTTGTAAATTATCGGTAGATATCCCTCAAGCAGAACAATGGCGGTTGGATATAGTTCTTTTAACCCAAAAAGCTGGTCAAATAAGTAGCGGCGTGTTAGAGTATACGCAAAGTCATGGACTGTTTTTCGCTCGACAGCGCAACGGTCTGAGAGAACATAATCGCCTTTTGGCAGCGGAAGGCTTTGAACTTTGGCTCCCCGCTCTACCAATCCTTTGACGATTTTTGAAGCGCTACTTGCTTCGTGGCTATCAACTATTATCATAGGTTGCGGTTCTTTTTTCGGCTCTCTAATATACGGCACTAGTGTTTCGGTTCCAGACATTCTCTCAACTCAATCGTAAATAATAATCAAAAGTGTGTTCACTGACTAATAAAATGTTGAGAAGAATTAGTATTGTGCTTTCTGTGAAAAAAGAAAAAAAGGAAGAATTTACAGTTTTTAAGGACCTTTCTTTGTGATTTCCTTGATTACACCCGCAGCGACTGTAGTGCCCATGTCTCGCACCGCAAATCGTCCCAACTCCGGAAAGTCGTTGTAAGTCTCTACAGCGATTGGATGTAGAGGTTCTAAACGGACAATGGCGCCGTCTCCTGTCTTCAAGAATGTTGGTTTTTCTTCAACTGTCTGACCGGTTCGAGGGTCAATTTTCTTGATGAGCTCGGTGAATCGACATGCGACTTGTCCTGTGTGGTAGTGAAGGACAGGCGTGTAGCCAGCTGCAACTGCGGTGGGATGGTAGATTACTATAATTTGTCCAATGAACTCTTTGGCGACGCTTGGTGGATCGTCTGGATGCCCGCATACGTCTCCTCGGTGCACGTCATCTCTCTCTATACCCCTCACGTTAAAACCTATGTTGTCTCCTGGCTCAGCTTTTGGAACCCTTGTGTGATGCGTTTCCATAGATTTAACTTCAGCCTTAACGTTCGATGGCATAAAGATAACGGTGTCACCTTCTTTTAAGATTCCTGTCTCAACGCGTCCTACTGGTACTGTGCCTACGCCTCTAATCGTGTAAATATCTTGCACTGGCAAACGTAAGGGTTTATCGAGTGGTTTTGGTGGAACATCGAAACCGTCTAGAGCTTCAAAGAGTGTTGGTCCTTTGTACCAGGGCATTTTGTCGCTTTTCTTGACTAAGTTATCCCCTGTCCAGCCAGATGTTGGTACAAACGGAATTTTCTCAACTTTGAAGCCAACCATTTTAAGCATGCGACCGATCTCACTTTTGATTTCTTCGTAGCGTTCTTGGTTCCAGTTAACTGTTTGGTCATCCATTTTGTTAACTGCTACTATCAGCTGATGACAACCTAGTGTGAAGGCTAGGAAGCCGTGTTCTCGTGTTTGTCCGCCTGGACCGATGCCCGCTTCGAATTCTCCCCTCTTCGCCGAAACAAACAGTATTGCAGCGTCAGATTGACTTGCACCTGTGACCATGTTTTTGACAAAATCTCTGTGACCTGGAGCGTCAATGACTGTGAAGAAGTATTTTTTGGTTTCAAATTTGAGAAATCTGAGGTCGATTGTTAAGCCTCTCTCTCGTTCTTCTTTAAGGTTGTCTAGGACCCATGCAAACTTGAAAGTTTCTTTGCCCAATTTTCTTGCTTCTTCTTCGTAAGATTTCATTACCCTCTCGTCGATGGCTCCGGCTTCATAGAGCAAGTGTCCAGTGGTTGTGGATTTTCCATGGTCAACGTGACCGATAATGATTAGGTTTAGGTGTGGTTTCTCTGATTTGCTCATTTTTTCTCCTCCATATATTGTTTTTACTTTTCCTCTAATTTATTGGTGAAATTCGATTTACACCACTGTTCTTTCGGCAATATTAAGTTTACTTTCAAAGAATCAACTTTGACAATATTCAGAACTTAAGCGTTGCTAAACACCATGAGCTATGAAAAAAAATCATATGTTCCCTCGCGTGGGCTTAATATATGGATACTGCTCGGCTTTTGATGTTGAAGTAGTGGCGCAGTGTCCACAAATTGTCCGTAGGGGCAACGCGTGCGCATATTCTATCGCAAACGCGAAGGCTAGAGTTTTTTGAACATCTTGCGAAATTCCTCTGCCAGCTTGCATTTGATTCAGGTCTGAACTGATTTTATGTTCTCGCAATGAGGCTTCTGAATATGCAATAGGAGAAGCTCCTTCATTGTGAATTGTTTATTCACGTACACACACTGATTGGTTAGGGATACAATGCACGGAAACATTTTTATTGTCTTATGGCCCTCAAATATATGTGCTTTAATGTCTTGGGTGAAAGGGAAGACGTTGGATTCTTATTTTAAGGGTGGATGAAGGTTTTGTCTGAAAAATCGAGAAAGGAAAAGAAACTGATGGCAGTTCGAGGTGATTTGGCGGAGCAAGTCATCGGTATTGCGAATAGGAAAGGACGAACTGTTTATAGTTTTGTTAATGAGGTTATTGAACAGGCTATTGAGGCGGATTATATGGATAATTCTCTTAAGAATATTGTCGAGTTTCATAAACTCCTTAAAGTGGAGAAGGAAAGCGGGGCTGTTATTACCGCTAAGGATAATTTGCTATTTTTGATTGAGAAGCTTTATCCGTTGGAGAAAGAGGCACTTTTGGAGAGGTGGTATGCTTCTGGGCGGTGGTATGGGAAGTATTTGCAGATTAAGTTTCTTGATGGAGGGAAATTGGGCATGCTTGAAAGGTTGTTGGATGCTTGTACTTGGGATTCCAGCGAAATTCAGCTTCGCGAAAATGGTGAGTCTCTTGTTTTGAATTGCGTGTCTTTATGGAGTTCCAAAGAGTATACTGAGCTGGCCTCTAAGTTTTTGGAGGGTATAATTCACGTTTTAGGTTATGAAACTGTTAAGAACGATGTTTCAAAAGGGTTAATTGTATTGGAATTCAGAAAGAAAGGTTCTTCCTAACAATGCCTCATAAGCGTGCGCTCTTAAGTTTTCCGGAATAAATTTTTGTTAACAGGAGTTAATGAGTGGCAAGTTTTGTATCTTTTAGTTTGATAATGTAAGCTGCAAGCATTTATACTGAATATACCCATTATTTGTCTCGCTGTATTAAAAAATTAAAGGGAGAATAGAAGATATGAGAAAAGCTACACTACTGATGATGCTACTACTATCAATGAGCACTGTAGGCATTTTGCTAGACACACAATCCGTGCGCGCAGATCACAATGCAGATGTTGATGTGTTGCCAAAATATTATGGCGGCGGTGAAGAGACGAAGATCTTCAATATAAGCAATAATGGACCTGACGCTATTGTAGAAGTTGTTGTATCGTTTCCTTTACGTCCAACTCAAACAGGTGACGTTGACTTCAAACCTGTGGGATACGTTTTCCCCGATGGTTGGAAAGCTACATACGAAGTAATGCTTCGGCAAGTCATTTTCCAATCCTTGGACCCTAATAATGCCAATATTGGTGCAGGTGAGCTCTTTGAGTTTAAGATCATTTTTGAAGACGGTCCGACCTATGAAGGTGAATATGAATGGATCATAACAACTAGTGATAACGCTGAATTTGGACGCACCTATTATCGATCGCAGTGGATTGATCTAACAGAACCTGACATAACGATTGATTATCCAGAGCACAATTCAGACGTATATGCAACAAATGAGGATTACCCTACGCCATACTTTTTCTGGACAAACGGAACAGTAAGTGACGCCCTATCTGGGGTGAAAAACGTTGAAGTTAGAGTATACAATGAAACATTTGACACTGATTGGGTTTTCGCTGCGATAGAAAACGATCACTGGTATTATCAATGGTATAATGACGAGGTTCCAGCTGGATCTCCACCATATTTATACACAGTTGATGCAAGAGCTGAAGACATGTCGGGCAACCCCGCATCTGCAGTTCCTCACGATTTCGAATATTGCCTTACTAAAACCATTATAGAACTTACACCGAAAGAAGGGACAGTGGGGCTCACAACAGAGCTGGATTCAGAGACAGGTTGGTACAAAGGAACCATGACAAGTTACGAAAGCAAGCAACTTGGGACGAGTGTGACCGTTGAGGGCGTCGGCTTTAACGAGGGCTCTATAGTCAGCATATATGCGGGCGAATTGCTAGTGAAGGAGCTAACCACGAATTCGACTGGCGGATTCATTACATCATTTCTGTTTCCGACACTTCCTGGTGGAGGCCATACAGTCTATGCTGAAGACGATTCAGAACCAATTCGCTTCGCAAGTGAAGAGTTTACTGTAAAGCCTGAGATTATCTACAAACCTGTTGTGGTCATCGGACCTGCAGTCATCGAGGTTATGGCTACAGGACTGGAATCGGACGATTATGTAGATGGCTTTACAATCGATGGCACAGACGCCTTGCTGGGAACCAACCGGCATGTCATTGACTGGGAAACTGACGCAGATGGAGTTCTCTTCAGTTCAATGGCTGAGAAACCAGGCTTCCAGATGCCTGTCCTTGAACCTGGAACATACGAGATTGGTCTAGATTTCCAGGATGGAGACTCGATATCTAATGTTCTGCATGTTGTCAATTCCTTCAAAGACTTATCCGACGCCATAGATGAAATCTTCAGGATCGAAGGCAAGCTTGATTATCTCAAACCAATGATTGAGAGAATCGATGATAACGTAGTTTGGGTCAGAACAACACTTGGCAGAGTTGAGGGGAAGATAGACGACTTTACACTAACGATCGATGAAATCAACGGAACGACAGTTACTATCCTTGCAAGAGTAGACGACGACGTTCACTCCGGAGAGACAGAATGGGAGCAAGAAATCCATGGGTGGATTGAGCAAATCAAAGACGACGTAGCCATAATTAAGACTGATATCGGTGATATCAAAATCGATGTGGATGAGTTAAAGACAGCTCTCAACAATACGGATGGCACTGTAAACGAAATCTTTAACAAAGTGACAGACATCGTTTCTTCAATGGAGGGCGTACCTACCCAATTGACCACATATATTGCCACAGTATTGTCCGCCATCTCTGCGATTGCAGCAATTACCGCAGTCGTAGTAGTACTAAGAAGACTCAAAGTTGCCGCGTAAACGCCAAAAAAAGAAACAAACCCCCCCTTTTTTTATAATTTCTAGACAAACAACACCCTGGCAACAATCAACGAGGCAATTTAATGTCAAAAGGAGACAAAATATTAACTCTGATTAGTATCATTACAGGCTGCATCGGCATAGCAGACGTAGTCATTTTAGGGATGTACATAACCATTTTTTGCCTACGTGTCGCAACACTGATTCCAAGCTTTCTCACAGAAGCAATAATCGCCGCAATTGCAGCAGTCACATCAACCGCGATACTGCTCTTCGGTTCCATCCTCATCTACAAGGGCCAACCAAAAAATGGCGGCATATTAAACATACTCGCAGGAGCGATAACGATAATCATTTATGTATACTATACTGCAAGGTGGAAATTCCCGTTACTTGTGGAACTGGGCCCAACTGGCTATCTATTGCTTGTCCCAGCTCCTGTAAGCGGCATCCTAGGGATTCTAATTTCAAGATTAGAGAGCTAATTTGAAACCGTACCCTTCAATCCACTAGATCGCAAGTCTACCGGCGTAATTCGTGGGAGTTTTCTGAGCATCCCATAAGAACCTAGTAGCAAGATTGAAAAAGTGGCAAACATTAAACCAATTCCAACTTGTTCCTCAAATGCCTGCCACTGCGAAAGAATATTGACATACCCGGCGCCCATCGATGACAAATAGAAAATTTCAACAAACATTCTCAAAATGTTTGCGAGAAAGAAAGCGACAAAACCGACGACACCAAGAGCCGCATATTTTCGCCTAGTCATAGGTCGTCCTTCAAGGTTGACGTAAACCCAAACTAGAAACACATACATGAACCCCCATAAGCTTACCCCAACCAAGTCCACACACGACAACGTAACAACAAACCTGTGACCAAGTGAAGGCACATATATTATCGTGCCTTCTGTCACTGATGATACTCCAACAACTGACAACAGGAACGAAACAAACGAGGCAATCCAATTCTCAATCACAGAGTCACACTCCCCAAATATCCAATATCTAACGTCATCAGACATACTAAACTTGCCAACGCCGATATAACTACCTTGTGCAGCAACAATATTGACACACGCTAAAAAACGTCCATCCTAATTGCAAACACTAAGTCGCCAACTAGAGATAGCTGACTCTTCTCCAAAGGCAGAAGAAGAGAAATACACGTGGCAATACAGTTTCCTCTTTTTCTCTCGTAAAAGAGACTTCTTCTAGCAGACTGCTTTTCTAGAATACACTAATATGAACAAGACTAGACTTGTCTTGGCAAACAATAAAAACTTGCAAAACCATTTTTTCTCCCAAACACATAGATATTAGCCCGCTTTCCTGAGCATAAGGAGTAACACCATAATGCCAACCAATTTGCCCCCAGAAGCAAAAAAGAAGTGGAACGAGGCTTCGATGACCAGAAACCCAAGAGAGAAGCTTCAACTCCTCCAAGAATTTCTGAGCTTGGTTCCTAAACACAAGGGTACTGGAAAACTTCGTGCACAAATTAAAACCAAAATGGCTACGTTGCGGAGAGAAGTAGAAGAGGCAAAACACAGAAAAGTCGGTGTGCGAGGACCGAAGTTTTTTATTGAGAAAGAAGGAGCTGCTCAGATTGTTATTTTAGGGCAAACGAATGTGGGACGCAGCAGCCTTCTAGCTTCTGGCACAAACGCGAAAGTTCAAGTCTCAAACTACCCCTTCACAACACGTGAACCGGTTCCTGGCATGCTTTCTTTTGAAGACCTTCAAATTCAAATCGTTGAGGCTCCAGCAATAATTGGAGGTGCTGCCGAAGGAAAGGCATGGGGACAACAAACATTGGCGTTGGCTCGGAACGCAGATGGCTTGATTTTGATGGTTGACTTAGTCAAAGATCCTTGTGGGCAGTTTTCTCTTATCTTGAATGAACTTGACAACGCTCGCATTCTTGTTAAAAGACCTGGCGCCAAGGTAGAAGTAGAACGGAGACATATGGGGATTGGCCTAAGAATTTTCGTAATCGGCAAACTTGTCGATTGCACTCTCAAAGATGTTGAGACGTTGCTGAAGAGTTATAGAATTTCCAACGCCATTGTAAAAATATATGGCAATGCCACACTTGACGATGTTGAAGACTCGATTTTTGAGAGCGTTGTGTTTCGTCCAGCAATCATAGTAGCAAATAAGTTCGATGTTGAAGGAGCCGTAGAAAGTCTGAGCAGATTGAAAAAGTTTGTTGGCGGTCGCCTTAATATAATTCCAGTATCCTGCAAAACGGGGTTCGGATTGAAAAGGCTTGGTATAGAACTGTTTAATTCGCTTGAAATAATCCGTGTTTATACTAAAGAGCCAAACAGCAAGAAGCCCTCTCCTGCACCATTTATTTTGAAGAAAAACTCTACAGTTGCGGAATTGGCGAAGCAGATTCATAGCGACTTTTATAGACGCCTTTC